>DAOWME010000102.1 GCA_030643245.1 Deltaproteobacteria bacterium | reverse complement strand
GATTTAGGTTATATTTGTTCGATCTGAAAATACAAAACCACAGGAATAGTCTTACCTATTTCGAGGATTTTGTGTTTGAAGATCGGTCAAAGCCTGTCCTCGACCCCGATCGGGGGATGGCCTGAAGATGAGATGTACAAATGGGGAAGTTATTTCGGCTTCGCCCCTTAGTATCTCAATCAAAGTCCTTATGACATGAACCTTGATTAGCATGTTTCTTACTTATATGTCAATCGCGTCAATGGAATTAATGGAGCCACGTCCCCTGCATTCCCCATAACGAGTACTTGCACCCACGCCATACCCACTGAGGGCGAAGGCCAGACTTTCCCCCCTTGACTTTCCTTCCCTCTTCGTAGTAGATTGTATGAAATGTCGGTGTAATCATTTACAATCCCCCCCACTTGCGGGTCCGGGGCAATACTATTGAATTTAGAATCAACCCATAGAATAGCAGTCGCGAACTCAATTCCAAAGGAGAACAATGTATGATCAACAAAGTGACTCACCACATGACACGTAAAGTTATTTCTATTTCACCGGACACCGGAATTCGAGAAGCCTTCTTCAAGATGAAGGAGCACCACATCAGACATTTACCAGTGGTTGATGATAGTAATAAGTTGATTGGAATTATAAGTGATCGTGAATTACGCAGACCGGATTGGGTAGATGAGTCCTTGGATATAGCGCATGTTTATTATCTTGATGATGAGATGTCGGTGAGTGACGTGATGATACAAGAGGTGCATGTTATACATACCTATGGTACTTTACGGAAAGCCGTCAAACTTCTGCTCGAAAATAACATTGGCGCCACACCTGTGTTGGATAAAACAGGAGCGTTGGTTGGGATGTTGTCAGCAGTGGATTTACTGCGAGCGTTAGATGACATGATAGATGAAGAAAGAACAAAAAAAGCCGGGTCATAATATAGCGGGAACGAATTCACTATAACGCATTGTAATTTACAAGAAGAAAACGAAAAGAACCACCGATAACCATGGAAAGGCATGTTATTCAAATGCGTTTCAAAATTTTTGAAGCTCATGCCTTGATGGACGGCCCGTTAACTCGTCCCCATCCATAAATGGCTATTTTCCACAATCTCTGCGTCAGTATGAGGGATTGTTTGTGCGGTGTATGCTTGTACTCCCCCGCGCAATCCCATGCCTTCTTTGGCCTTGTAAAAAATTGCTCATTTCTGAATTGGAAACTTGGTAGTGTCGTGTCATCTATGTAATGTCGCAAAGATGACCGTCATTCCCGCTGAAGCGGGAATCCAGAAGCGCCGAAGTAGCCAGAAATACTGGATTTCCACATTCGTGGGAATGACGAGCGCCTGATACGATATTTCACGCATGACACGACAGTAGTGCCCGTTTTCTTAAAGCTCATTTATGGATGGACACTAATTCCTCGGCAAAATGCCAAATGCGTTTACCCTGGCAGGTTGGGCTAATCTATTGATAGTCCGGTAAAAATATAGCGGCATACCGGCATCCTTCATTTGCCTTTTTACGCTTTTCGAGGTTAGTTCTTCGGTCACATATTTTGAAGGAGAGTGCAAAGAAGGGCATACAATTGTAACCACCATTATCGGTATGGTAAGAAAGGATAAGGATATGAGTTTGAACGACAGCAATCATGACAACGGATGTGTGACCACAGCATTACTCCTCGCAGCCGGTACGGGAAGTCGCCTGTATCCCCTGACGCAGAGCATGCCTAAATGCCTTACAATGGTCAATGGAGCGTCCATCCTTGAACGGCTCGTATTTGTTTTAAATCAGCATGGCTTCAAACGCCTGGTTATAGTCACAGGGCACCTTGAGCATTGTATTCGGGAGTTTCTGGGAACACGGGCCGGCAGCGTGACCATCGAGTATATTTTCAGCCCGCTGTATGAGACGACCAATAACATTTATTCACTCTGGATGGCCCGTGAACATATTCATGAGCCGTTTTTGTTGATCGAAAGCGATCTTGTTTTTGACGGATCTCTGCTGGATGATATGTGTTATCCTGACAGAATTGCCGTTGCACGTATGCAGCCGTGGATGAACGGTTCCACTGTCACCGTCAATCAATTTAAGCAGGTTAAGGCGTTCCAGAGCGGCGCTGCCAGTCTTCTAAATGAGATCAGGTACAAGACGGTGAATATTTACAGTTTCTCGCGCTTTTCATGGCTTGCTATTGCAAAAAGACTGGACCGGTACATTTCAGCCGGCAGGGTGCACGACTATTATGAATCCGTCTTTGCGGACATGGTGGCTGACGGGGCCCTCTCGCTTCAAACAATCTCTTTTGACAGCAAGCCTTGGTATGAAATAGATACCATTGCAGATCTGGCAGAGACTGAGAAACTCTTTTCGGCAGACACATATGAAACAATAATTCGTGACGGTTTAACGCCGCAGACCATCGGAATATCAAGACCGCTGTTTCAACAAACACGAAGCAGGCGGGCGGAAACGATTACACGTGTACTTTCCGGTGTACGGTCAGTGCCTCAGCCTAATTCTTTCAATATGAAGCTGATCCATGAGGCTGATCTTCAAGAAAATGAAGAATTTCCAAAAAAACCAACAGGAACTATACATTGAAGCAATATGATTATGAGACTCAAACGCAAAAATACGAATTCATCTCCGGACAGCATGGTGGGTACTATCGCCATGATTTTGTCGACCATGCCTATCTCTATAATCTCTATTTCCCGCCGGAGGCGGTATTTACCAGCTTCAGACATCACATCCACGACCTTGTCCTGAACTACCCGGTTGCACAGGATGCCTTGGCCGGTCTCATCGGTAAGCTGATCCATCAACCTGCTGAAAGAATTGTCGTAGGAAATGGTGCTGCCGAACTTATAAAAATTGTCTCCGGTCACATATCCAGTAAGTTGATCATCCCGGTGCCATCTTTTAATGAATATGCGAATGCGGCGCCGTCAGGTCGGGCCGTCGAATTTGCGCTTGAATTTCCATCCTTCCATCTGGATGTGGACAAATTTGCTGCTGAAGCAATCAGGGTTAAAGCAGATATGGCTGTTGTGGTAACGCCGAACAATCCAACATCTATGCTGGTTCCCAAGTCGGATCTCGTCTGTCTTGCACAAAAACTTGCATATCATGACTGTATGCTGATCGTCGATGAATCCTTTATGGATTTTGTCCAAAACCCGAATCAGACAACCCTGGAGCATGACATCGAGGGACACCCCAATATGGCAATCTTTAAAAGCATGAGCAAAGCCTATGGAATCTGCGGTCTTAGGATTGGCTATATGCTTACTGCCAATGCGGCATTTGCCGAAGCTATACGAAAAGGCGTGCATATCTGGAATATTAACGGATTTGCCGAAGAGTTTCTGCGGCTTTTGCCAGGTTACCGGCAGGAGTTTGTCGAAAGCTGTAAACAGGTAAGGGCCGACCGGGACAATCTGTATTGCAACCTGTGTGCTGTCTCGGGGATGACTGTGTACAAACCCGATACAAACTTTGTGTTCTGCCGCGTCCCCGATTATGTGCAAACCGCCCCTGAAGTCACGCGGAGATTGTTTATTGAGCATAACATATACATAAAACACTGCCGGGACAAAACGCTCAAGGATTCTGACCGGTATATTCGTATTGCCAGCCGTACTGAAACAGAAAATTGCACATTAGTTGACGCATTGGCGGATATTATTAACTCGGGAAAAATGGAACTATCTTCATGAAAGATTCAAAATATCAACAATCACATCAGACCGGGATGATTACTTTTGCTGGCGATCTTCCAAATATCTGTTCGCTTGTAGGGCTGTTATGTGCTGTCCTCGCTATATACTACGCTGTTTTGGGCAATTTTCCTCTTGCAATAATTGGAATGATCTGGGCTGTTTTTTTTGACTGGGGTGACGGAATCATTGCCCGCCGGATGAAGGGGCGAACTGATGAATATCGGGCTTTCGGGGGACAGCTTGACTCGTTGATAGATATTATATGTTTTGGAATTTGCTCCGCTGTTCTTCTCTTGAGCTATGGAGAATTCAGTCCCTGGTTCCTACCGGGAGCGTTAGTGATTGTCGCTACCAGTGCAATACGGTTGAGTTATTTCAATGTGTTCGGCCTGATCGATGATTCGACGTACATGGGATTGGCGCTTGACAACAATGTCATCATTCTTGCTTTTGTCTTTCTGTTTGACGGTGTTTTCAGCGAGACGATTTTTTCAATCATGATATATACCATGTGTATGTGTATGGCTGCCTTGAATGTAGCACCAATCCGAACGCCCAAGTTTACCGGAAGGTGGTTTTATGTTCTCACTGTGTATGCCTTGGGATTGACAGCTATCTATGGCTGGATACTGTGTAGCAAATTCCAATAAAATTACGGCAATTATCAACCTGAAAAAAGTGGAAAAGTATATGGCCGGCTATCAACCGATGAATCGCCACGACTCTACCGAACAACAGATCGACGATGCAGCCGTCAAGCGCTATTTTGATAGTGCAAGGGGTGGTACAGCAGCCACTGTCAGTATGATGGCCCATGAGCACAAGCTCCCAGCCAGTGCGGCAAGATATCGACTACACAAAGAGATACGAACTATCAGTGATTGGCTTAACGCGGTGTATGATTCGGGGCGAGTGCTTGATGTTGGCTGTGGTGCAGGGACTTGGACAGAGATCTTCGCCAGGTGCTATAAGACTGTCATAGGAATCGAGCAAAGTAGCCTGATGTTGAAGGCTGCCAGGGAAAGGATGGCTCGTCTGCCCAATGTTAAGATACTCGAAGGTGACGGTCGACATGACCTTCCGGAAGGCTCCTTCGACATGATCTTCCTGGGTGGCCTGTGTATGTATCTGAATGACCTCGACGTTATGGCGCTACTCCACTCTTTGAAAAGCCGTCTTATTGAAGGGGGGTCGATTATCCTCCGCGAGTCGACTGTACATCAGGGTGTATCCCTATCACGGGGTGAGTATCAGGCAGTCTACCGAAGTGTAAACCTGTACCGTCAATTGTTCGATGGAGCGGGTTCCTTTCGTGTGGAAGTGCGGCGGAACTACGGTTACACCAATTTGGTGACTGCAGAGGAGTTGGTTAATCTGCGTCGCAGTTGGCTACCATTCTTACCCATGGATTCTACCACGCTTGGCTCCTTAACGTGGTGGGTGCTCAGAGGGACCGCGCCGATAAGCTTCTGGGCTCTGCCGCGGATACTCTCCCAACTCAGCATCTCATGGCCCAAATTACAAAATCACTTCTTCAGGCTACGCCTTGTGGAGTAAAAAGGGAAAATGCAGATCTGAAAAAGAGGGAAGAGGGGCACATCTTAAAAGTTAAGGCTCTATATGGATTCCAGGTTGGTGACTGTTTTTGACTTACCCTAAGGCTTTGCCACAAGAGGAAGCTTTCAACCCTCTTTTAGACAAGGCACTATTTCAATCGGGGGAAGTTAGGGACGCTCAGGCCATCTTTGCCCGATCTTCAAACACAAAATCCTCGAAATAGGCAAAACTATTCCTGTGGTTTTGTATTTTCAGTTCGAACAAATCTGACCTAAATATGAGCGCCAACTTGAGGAAGTTATTTTGGCCACGTCCCTAATCAGATTGATACCATGTAGCCCCCTCTTCCAACTGAAGACAGGAATTGAACTTGACAAAATGATATTCTGATTTTAGTATGCGATATATGGTAGATAAATACTTCTACAAGCGAGAAAAAGTTGCCAATCTACTTTTTGATTTGGTCAAGTACCTTTTAACCGCGGTTGCGGCTGCTTTCTTGTTTACTGAAAAACTATTCTCGATCAAAATAGTCATACTGACGGGTCTAATGGCAATATTTATTTTCATCTTGGCCATTGTCATAACCCCTAAAAAGGAGGATTAGCTTAAATGGAAGGAGTCTTAATCATAATGGGTACGGTAGCCCTAATGGCTTTGGGAGCGACTATCTATTTCAAGTATAAGGAGAAACGCCAATAATTTGGCAACGCCAAGAGAAGCAGAAAGGGGTAACCCATTAAAGGGCTTGTCAAGAGAAAAAACACCTCTCCACCCGAAAAAACACACTTTTTTGGTTCATCGCGGATTAGTGGGAAATTTTCTAATTATTTATCTTGAGCTGATCTAATCACAGACCCCCTCAATTCCAAAACCCAAAGCCGGGGATTCTTCAGCCCCGAAGAGAACGCAATGTATGACATGAAATCTAACCACTCGTACTCCGAAAATCTCCTTGTCCACTTTAGGCGTATAGTGGAACTTAAGAACGCATCCCTTGAATACCCTTCCATCGACTTAAACAAGAGACAGCTCTGCGATCTTGAGCTCCTTTTGAACAGTGCCTTTTTCCCACTTACCGGCTATTTAAACCGGCACGACTATGAAAGCGTTCTCGAAAACTTGTGCCTTGGCGATGGAACCGTTTGGCCTATACCAATATGCCTGGATGTAAGCGAGAAGACGGCTCAATCCTTCGGGACGGGGATGCGTATCGCCCTGAGAGACGAAGAGGGCTTCATGCTGGCAGTACTCACAGTGGAGGATGTCTGGAAACCGGATAAGAGGAGTGAGGCCCTCTCCGTTTTTGGCACAGAGGATCCTGAAAGGCATCCAGGGGTACGATTCCTGTATGATGGGATTGAGAAGTGGTATGTCGGCGGTTCCCTTGAAGGTATACAGCTTCCCATCCACTACGACTTCAAGGAAATGCGGTTTACCCCGCCCGAAACCCACCTGCAATTTATTCAGAAAGGCTGGAGGAAGGTAATAGGCTTTCAAACCGAGAAAAACTTACATTGCGCCCACAAAGAGATGACCCTCCGGGCTGCAAGGGAGGTTGGCGCAAATATCTTCATGCAACCCGTAGTAGGTCTGACGAACCCCTGGGATATTGACCATTACACCCGGGTTCGTTGCTACCAGGAAATAGTGAAGGAATACCCCCCCAACATAATCATGCTTGGATTGATTCCCATGGCCATGCGCATGGCTGGCCCCAGGGAGGCTTTATGGCAGGCTATTATTCGGAAAAACTACGGGTGCAGCCATTTTATGGTCGCCGACGATCATGGGGATCCATTCGCAAACAGCGGATCAGGGCAGAGATTCTACCCCCTTCACGCGGCCCAGGAGATGGTCAAAAAACACGAAGGAGAAACCGGTATCAAAATGGTCCGGTTGAAGAAGATGGTATACGTGGAAGACAAGGCCCAATATATCCCGGAAGACGAAATAGAACAGGGTATGAAGGTAAAGCGTATCTCATCCTCGGAAATGAGACGCAGGTTGGAAAATGATCTGGATATCCCGGCATGGTTTTCTTACCCTGAGGTCGTGAGGGAATTGAGATGGGCCTATCCACCCCGTTCAAGACAGGGATTCACTATCTTTTTTACAGGGTTGTCCGGCGCCGGTAAATCCACTATTGCAAAGGTCCTGATGGTAAAATTTATGGAGATGAGAGATCGTCCCGTTACACTTCTTGACGGGGATATTGTGAGAAAAAGCCTATCCAGCGAGCTTGGATTTTCAAGAGAGCACCGGAACCTTAATATCACACGGATCGCTTTTGTGGCGAGCGAGATAACCAAGAACGGGGGGATTGCCATCTGCGCCCCTATCGCGCCTTATGAGGAGTCCAGAAAGCAAGCGCGAGAGTTGATCAGCCAATACGGGGTCTTTATAGAGGTATATGTTTCCACTCCCCTTGAAGTATGTGAACAAAGGGACAGGAAGGGAATATACGCCAAGGCCAAAGCAGGAAAAATTAAAGGGTTTACCGGTATAGATGATCCTTACGTGTCTCCTACCAATCAGGAAATCACCATCGACACAACGGAGATGAGTCCTGAAGAAGCAGCTCAGGGGGTGCTCCTCTATCTTGTGGAGCAAGGATACGTTAAATGAATGGGGGCCATTTTTTTGGCTACCAACTTAAGCCGGGACACTTTGTAAATTCAACAGATTATTTGAGTATGATTTTCTAGACATTCTTGCCAGTAGTAAGTCACCCATCTGGTTTAGGGCCGTGGCCGAAATAACTTCCCCATTTGTGTATCTCATCTTCAGGCCATCTTTGCCCGATCTTCAAACACAAAATCCTCAAAATAGTTCGACTATTCATAACTACCTGACAGAGGAACTCCCATCATGAATGCGGAATTTGAAAACAAGGAACTAAAAGCCATTATCATGGAAAAGATCCGCAAGAGAGGGAAGATTACCTTTGCAGAGTATATGGACCTGGTATTGTATTTGCCAATCTATGGATACTACGATTCCCCCAGGGAAAAGATCGGGAAGGATGGTGACTACTACACAAGCCCACACATCCACCCTGTATTCGGGCATCTAATCGCAAGACTGATTCATCGAATGTGGAACATCATGGGACAGGGGTCTGATTTTACTATTGTAGAAGCCGGAGCCGGACAGGGTTTCTTATGCTGCGACATACTTGACTATTCCAGAGAACAATTCTCTGATTTTTATGAGTCTTTAGTCTACAGTATAGTCGAGGTAAGTGGTAATCTTTCCGCCTCTCAGAGAAAACTTGTAAGAAAACACTCTCATGACGGCAAGGTAACATGGTGTTCTCCCAATGACTTCAGAAAGACAGAACTCCGCTTCGATGGATGCTACCTCTCAAACGAACTACTCGATGCTTTGCCTTTCAATATAGTGAAGATGGAAGAGGGCAAGTTGAAGGAGGTCTATGTAACCCTCAAGGATAGCATTCTTGTTGAAGAACTGGGCGATCCGTCAACTCCGGCACTGGAAAACTATTTTACAAACCTCGGTATTAAATTGGCAGGAGGGCAAAGGGCTGAAGTAAATTTGGGGCTTCTTGACTGGCTCGAAGCAGTCCACAATGCCATAGGACGGGGATTTGTAATTACTATCGATTATGGATACACTGCAGATGAGCTCTTTGCCCCACACAGAAAAGATGGGACGCTTTCTTGTTATTATAGACACACCATCAACCATGATCCGTACACGAGGGTGGGCTTTCAGGACATCACTGCACATGTTGATTTTACAACCCTCATCCGGACGGGCGAAAGGATAGGACTGAAGAAGACCGGATACTTGGAACAATACAGGTTTCTCATGGCCCTTGGGCTCCTCGACATCATGGAGGAATTCGAAATGAACAGAGACAGGATGTCACAGGTAGAATATTATAAGGAGAAGTTATCAATGAAAAACTTCTTGATGCCAGGTGGGATGGGGGTCCTTTTCAAGGTATTGATCCAATGCAAAGGGGTCGAAGGCTCGGAACTTTTAAACTCATCTGAGACAGGATCCCACATACCCAAACGTACGCCGCATAAATAATCACGCAGACTGACGCAGAGATTGCGGAAAAGTGCCATTTCCGGATAGAAATTAACTACTCAAGGATGTTCGTTCGTCAAAGATCATCGAAATCATTGACGAACACGAAAAGATATGCGATTATATATGTGCAAGATACGAAAGTGATCTGAACAGATACGGAAAAGAAGGTGCGGCAGAAAAGGCTGAGGAAAAGGTCATCTAGAGGTTCCGGAAATATAATTAGGGACAGGGCCGAAATAACTTTCTCAAATTGGCGCTCAGATTTAGGTTAGATTTGTTCGATCTGAAAATACAAAACCACAGGAATAGTTTTGCCTATTTCGAGGATTTTGTGTTTGAAGATCGGGCAAAGATGGCCT
>DAOWME010000259.1 GCA_030643245.1 Deltaproteobacteria bacterium | reverse complement strand
TTCCCCCTGTTCTTTCTTAACGCTCACTAAAATGCTCAAACAGCTGCACAGATTAAAATTTAACCACCGTTGAATCTGTGCCGAGACCGTTTTTTTATTCGAAAGTGTAAACTACTTTATAGCTTTTATGAAGGATGCCTGTGATTACAACTATAGTTACCAATGATTAAGATTCGCCCCCCCTCTCGAAAGTTATAAAAAAAATAACCAGGCAGATGAAGAATTCCGTAATCTGCCGGTTAGAATTATTGCCCCCCTGTATAACGAGGTTGACTTTCCGGGACAGAAAATGTAGTTTCTTATTAAAAAGGGGGTTGTGCAATATTGTCCATCCTACGTATTACCCTGGCACAGATCAATCCAACCGTTGGCGATCTTGCCGGGAATAGAGACAAGATAATCCGCAACATTGAAAAGGCAAAAGAGAAGAACGCAGATCTCGTAACCTTCCCTGAGCTTTCCCTCTCGGGATATCCGCCGGAGGATCTCCTCCTCAAGCGCCAGTTTCTTGATGACTGCCGGAAGACCCTTAAGGACGTGGTAACTCAAAGTCATGGTATTACTTGCCTTCTTGGCTTTCCCGAAGCGTCAGGATCTTTTGTCCATAATTCTGCAGCTCTAATCCACGACGGTACATTGATGGGTACGTATCGTAAGATACTTCTTCCAAACTACAGTGTCTTTGATGAAAATAGATATTTTAAACCTGGTAATGAGGGATTTGTCTTTACATTGAACGACATCTCCATTGGTATAAACATCTGCGAGGACTCCTGGTTTCTCAACGGACCGGCGAAACTCGAGGTTCAAAAAGGTGGCGCCAGAGTGATAGTGAATATCTCCGCATCCCCTTATTTTGCGGGGAAGCGAGAATTGAGGGAAGAGATACTGAGAGAACTTGCCCTAAAGAATCGATGTTTTGTCTTGTATAACAATCTAGTAGGGGGACAGGATGAATTGATCTTTGATGGCGGCAGCTTCGTCCTTGATCCTGAAGGAAAGCTCGTGGCAAGTTCAAAGCAGTTTGAAGAGGACATGTTGCTCTTTGACCTTGAGGGTGCTCAGGCAGGGTTCATTGAGCCGGAGGATGCAGATCCATCAATTTCTCCGGATAAGGCCTTGACCGGGGAGGTTCAGAGGGTGATCATAACTTCTGTCGCGCCCCGGGTAAAGCAGACGGTCGTTACGGGTCAGATCCGGTGGCTTGACTACCTGGACGAGGTATATTCGGCGTTGGTCCTTGGGGTAAGGGACTATGTGAGAAAGAACGGATTCCCCAAGGTTCTCATTGGTATCAGTGGCGGGATAGATTCCGCACTCACTGCCGCTATTGCTGTTGACGCTCTGGGGGCGGAGGCTGTCGTAGGAGTAACTATGCCCTCACGGTTCTCGTCCGAAGGGACGAAAGATGATGCCAGGGTTCTGTCTGATAACCTGGGGATCAGGCTTCTATCCATCCCCATTGAAGATGTGTTTAACGCCTATATCGGTACACTTAACCCCATATTCAGTGGAATGGCGCCGGATGTTACGGAGGAGAATATCCAGGCAAGGATTCGTGGGAACCTCTTGATGGCTCTTTCCAACAAGTTTGGGTGGTTGGTATTGACTACAGGCAATAAAAGCGAAACTGCAGTGGGATACTGTACCCTTTACGGGGATATGGCCGGAGGATTTGGCGTCATAAAGGACGTACCCAAGGCTCTGGTTTACAGGTTGTCTGAATATAAGAATCAGAAGGCGGGACGGTCCGTGATCCCTATTAGTATTATCAAAAGGGAACCGTCCGCTGAGTTAAGACCGGACCAGAAGGATCAGGATTCCCTCCCTCCCTATGACAAACTCGATGGTATCATTGAGGCCTATGTGGAGCGAGACATGAGTTATGCTGATATCGTTGGGATGGGTTATGATGAAGATATGGTGACGCAGGTGATTCGGATGGTGGATAGAAATGAGTATAAACGGAGACAATCTCCACCGGGGATAAAGATCACCCCCAAGGCGTTCGGCAAAGACCGGCGACTTCCAATCTCCAACCGATACACCCATTCGGATTGAATCGTTTTTGTTTTGATATTCTTCATAACAGTCAATTATAGATTTTCACATATTAAGTTTTACTTCAATATGGATCGTAATCGTACCCCTCAATAACTCAGTGGTGGTCATAATTTCTGTGGTATACTTAATACGTAGGGAAGGCCGGCGGCCTTCATGCTCGATTCAAGAACATCTGAGAAACAGGTTTTGGTGAGGGAGAAGTTGAACTGTGATCTAGGTAGTGTCCATCCATAAATGGACTTCTTGAGAAAAGGGCACGAGTTGGTTTCCAATTCAGAAATGAGCAATTTTTTCTCTGAGCAAGGCCGCACGATGCTTTGCGCCGAGGCGTACATGATCGTACGTCGCAGGCGGAAACATGAGGAGAACGCAGCTCAGGGGAAAAAGGGCCATTTCTGGATGGAAACTAGGTAGGAATAAGGACGGAGGTTTATGGGAAGACAGAAGTATTTCAGCGGTCGCGAAGTTACTCAGCAGGAAATAAAAGAAGTTGCCGAGACAGTGGAGATGTTCCCTAACCTGAGTCGCACGGAATTGGCGGACACTATTTGTGAACATCTTGAATGGTTCACGCCAACGGGGACCAACAAGCGAGAGGCATGTTTGAAGTTCTTGACAAAATTGGAGGAGTGGGGGAATGTCCAGCTACCCGAGTTTGCTGAATACGAGCGCAGACCGGATAAGGCAGTGAAATTGAGTTGTCGGACAGACGCGCCACCCTTGTTAGAACTGGATATGAGGGAAATAGAACCCATTAGGGCAGAGCTGGTTGTCGACAAGGAAACCAAGGGCTTGTGGAATGAATATATGGAACGGTATCACTACCTGGGCCATAGGCGGCCATTCGGTGTACGCGGTCGCTATTTCATCGTCTCTGAGGCTGGATTGTTGGGGTGTGTATTAATGGCCGGGGCGGCAAAAGCCTTGACATGCCGGGACAAATGGATTGGCTGGACGAAGGTCCAACGGATTCTGAACCAGCACTTGCTGGTGAACAACTCACGTTTTCTTATCTTTCCCTGGGTCCGCATCAAGAATCTGGCAAGCCGCTCTCTGACCATGGTTTCACGCCGTATTGGAGATGATTGGCTGGAAAAACGGGGCTACCGGCCTTTCTTACTGGAGACGTTTGTTGATCCGGCGCTTTTTCGTGCCACTTGTTACAGAGCGGCCAACTGGAAGTACCTGGGCATGACCACGGGGGATGGCCTTCTTCGCCAGGGTAAGACCTACGTTACATCACCCAAGATGGTTTTTGTGTTCCCTTTGGCCAAGGATTTTCGCAATAAGCTCTGCGCAGGGTGACGAAATATTTCAAGCTTTGCAGTTACACAAACCTAGGGACGTGGCCGAAATAACCACCCCATTTGTACATCTCATCTTCAGGCCATCTTTGCCCGATCTTCAAACACAAAATCCTCAAAATAGTTCGACTATTCCTGCGGTTTTGCGTTTTCAGATCGGACAAATCTAACCTAAATCTGAGCGCCAACTTGAGGAAGTTATTTCGTCC
>DAOWME010000255.1 GCA_030643245.1 Deltaproteobacteria bacterium | reverse complement strand
TTATTCGAAAGTGTAAACTACTTTATAGCTTTTATGAAGGATGCCGAATAGTCTTACCTATTTCGAGGATTTTGTGTTTGAAGATCGGTCAAAGATGGCCTGAAGATGAGATGTACAAATGGGGAAGTTATTTCGGCCTCGCCTCTAAGTTGGTATTACCGATCTTCTTGCCAGATTTTGAAATATTTTTCTGGAAAACTATAGAAAGTACTCATCTCCGGATGAAAGCTCACCATGCATTTTCCTCCCTCCCGGCTAGGGTGAACACCTATGACCGGGAAATTTCCCCAGGAAAAATGAACCCTTTTACCCATGGACAAAGTGAACCAGCGTGTAATATAGGTTAACATGTACTAAATTTTGGCATCCGTCTATAGCATCCTTCATTTGCCTGTTTACACTTTTCAAGGATGCGGGCGTCAATAGACAAATTCCGGGCATATGAAAATTGTCTCTTACATCGCTTTTCGGTGTCGTGTGTCATGTAAGTTTTTTCATTCGATGTTGGACGTTCGATGTTCGATGTTAGACGTTCATCTTTTAAAAAAACCCCGTATGGCATAAATGCAACCTGAAAACGTTTACAAAACAACTTAGCGCTTATGGGGGGGGTTAGCCCAAGCCCCGGAGCGCCCGGTGTGGAGGACAAGGTCATGACAATGGCTCAAAAGAAAAGCGTATTGATCGTTGACGACCATCCTCTTTTCAGAGAAGGTCTCAAGACCATTATCGGACGTGATATGAGGTTTGAGATCGTCGGGGAGGCCGGAAGCGGAGATGAAGGATTTCAAATGGCGGGTCAGCTCGAGCCTGACATGGTGGTGATGGACATATCCCTCCCCGATAAAACCGGCATTCAATTGACCCGTGAAATATTAGGTCTATTGCCTGAGACGCGTATAATGATCGTCAGCATCCATTCTGAAATCGATTACATAACCGAGGCATTTCAGGCCGGCGTTACAGGATACGTGGTGAAGGAATCCGCATCTGAAAGGCTCCTCAACGGGCTTGAGTCTGTGTCAAGAGGTGACTATTTCCTCGATAACGCCGTCTCTACAGCGGTTGTTGATAAACTAAAAAAAGTATCGGCAGGAACAGAGGATATTATCAATACCGGCTACGGGGTTCTGACGACCCGCGAACAAGAGGTCCTGCGCCTGGTAGCCGAGGGACTCTCGAGTAAGGATGCCGCGGAAAAGCTTTCCATCAGCCCGAACACCGTCAGGAACCACCGTTGCAGTATTATGAAAAAGCTTGACCTTCACAGTGTCGCTGAATTGGTTCATTATTCTGCAAGACTCGGCTTGATCGATATGGATACATGGGAGGACCTGGATTAAATTAACCCCTCCACACAGCCTGTTGACCTGACACGCACGAGTGAGATGTCGTTCAGGGTCGGACATAGCTAATAGAAGATCCCTTCTCTTATACACCCCATCGCAAGCGGAGGGGTACATGTCATACGTAGGGGCGAATCTTGTGTTCGCCCTTAATCCTCATTTTTCACATTCCACAAATATCTCGGATATATCACAACGCGTGGAACCATCCCAACAATCCCCATTGCGGTATTTTTCATTGACACACAAGGACTCTTGGCCTATACTTACCTTGTTGTTAATGGGAATTCTCGCCCCCGCAATCCAACGCCAGTACCCATTCAGCCTTCTCAAGTTCGCTGACGCCATCTCTATAGGAAATTCCCTTTAAAAGACTTATCCCGTATCACACTTAAACTATCTGGAGGTCCAGGCGCCATGATCAATACCAACACACCACCTGTAGATTTTGAAGACGACACTGGCCGTCTTAGCGATCATTGCAGATTCTGGAGGATGAACCGTTCACATCATGAAGCCACTGAACTCGCCTTTGTGTTGAAAGCTTTGCGCAAGGTGACGAGTTTTATCGGTACTAATGTCAAGCCCGTGAACTGGGCAGGTATGGGTGATTCCGACAAGAAGAGGTCAATCCTCCTCAGTTCTGATGAAATCTATGGAACCTATCCTGTCCCATTCCATAAAATGGATATATTGGTGGGGCAGGTAGTGCGCGAGGCCTTCTCTGGTATTGAATGGGGTGAATGGGTCCGGGACCGGGTCTATGAGCGGCTTTCAATCACAGCAGCGGAGAAGATCGATTATCTTGTCGGTGTGATTGCCGCGGGGGAAGACATCTACGTTAGTGAGCGGCCCAAGTCTCGCATATGGTCCCTTTACCTCACAAATTACTGGAAATATCTCGATCATCAAACAGTGAGGGACCTCTCACTTCCACCAACCGCGTCATCCCTCTCCAATGTCTGGAGAGCGATGACGCTACTGAAGAAGAAACCGGACGATCTCCACCGTTACTATGAAGCCCCCCTGCGCATCCTTTCGGTTTATACGGATGCCATAAAGATAGCGGCGACGCTTTCCTCAGTGGCTCAAAGGAGAAATAGCAGGGTAGAGATATATCTCAGGATCTGGGAGCTTGTCGATGAGGCTATTTCAGAATGGGAAGTTTTTGATATTCCTCCTGATGCGGTACCCATACGCGACGAGTCAGGCCCAAAAGGGAAGACTGAAGAACCCGAAGAGGTAAAGGAAGACGAAGGCCCTGAAGATATTGAAGAGGAACAGGCCGGGGAAAGGCTGGACGCTGACATCGCCTCTGAGATAAGTTCCATCCTGGAAGAGGGCGAGACCGACTTGACAGCGGAGATTGCAGTTGTCGTGGAAGAGCCCGAGGCAAAGGAGATGAACACCACGTTTACCCGGGCGAGCGCTGAGTCGAATGTGATCCCGGACCCGCAACAGGTCAGACAACTGAGAAGGATATTCAAGAAACAGAGATCCCTGCATAGGAAGCTGAGGAAGAAACGCGTTAAGAGAAACCTGGACCAGGGCAAATTGGACGCACGCAGATTACACAGGGTGCCCCTGGGCGGGAAGATTTTTAAGGCCAAGATCAATTCAATGCCTGATGAGGCATGGAATATCACGATTGTCTCTGATGCATCAGCTTCCATGAGTGGCCAGCACTCGAGGAGAAGACCCTGGGATAGCGCAGAGAAGGCGTTTGTTTCGCTGGCAGAAGCGACCCGCGGGTTCAAGAACCATCTTGAGGTTTATGGTTACCATGAAAACAACGGTGAGTGCATCTTGACTCAACTCTATCAATCAGGCAAGTTCTTCACAATGGCGCCGGGTGGCCGGACCCCGTCAGGTCAGGCAATCACGGCTGCGGCTCTATTGTTGAAAGACAGGAGCAAAAAGAGTTTGATGATTCACATAACTGACGGGGCTGCCAATTGCGGCATTAATGTGGCTTCAGCGCTGGAGTATTGCAAGAAAAGCGGTATCGATCTCATTACGATCGGTTGTGGATGTAATCAGCAGACACGGAGGTTTTTGCAGGCGAGACACGCTCATGGCCAGCTTTTGCTCATGGACGATATCCGCGATCTGCCAACGGGACTCGAAAGGTTATTTCGTCATAAGCTTCTATTGAGGAGTTGAAGGTGATAACTTTAGCCTATTTTATAGATTTCTGATAGTTATTTTGGCATCCTTCATACATCGGTTTACACTTTTTAAATAATGGCTGCTTCAACGGTGGTTAAATTTTAACCCGTGCAGAACTCGCATCTAAGTGAGCATAAAGGAAGAACAGTCTAAAGCTACTAAATTTAACCTATAGGTTTTGGAACTACAATCAT
>DAOWME010000010.1 GCA_030643245.1 Deltaproteobacteria bacterium | reverse complement strand
CCGATCGGGGTCGAGGACAGGCTTTGCCCGATCTTCAAACACAAAATCCTCGAAATAGGCAAAACTATTCCTGTGGTTTTGTATTTTCAGATCGAACAAATCTGACCTAAATCTGAGCGCCAACTTGAGGAAGTTATTTCGGCCACGTCCCTAAGAATTATGATACCATGGCACTTTTTGATATGATGTGTAGTCGTCGTCAGATTGAGGAAACTCATAAAAAAAGGCAGGCATTTTTTGTCTATGCCTGCCTTTTGATCTTCTGTCGATTTTAATTTGTTCCTATTTTACTTAACGCTTTCCTTTAACTTCTTCCCTACCTTAAACTTTGCCACCTTGGTTGCAGGAATCTCTATGTCCTTTCCTGTTTGAGGATTTCTGCCTTTTCTGGCTTTTCTCTGAACTACGGAGAATGTGCCAAAACCAGTCAATGTAATCTTTCCACCCTTCTTCAAGGTAGCGGTAATATTGCTGGTAAAGGAATTTAGAGCCTTTTCAGCACTTGCTTTACTCAGATTTGCCTCCTCTGCTATTTTTGTCACTAGTTCTGCTTTTGTCATTCTCATGCTCCTCCTTTTTTCTCATAGATCTTTAAATTTTTAATGTGTATCCATTTTTGCTTACAAACCAAATCAATAAAAATATCGCGTTCCCTCAGTTCCTCATGAGAACCAAGGTTTGAAAGTTAAAAATGTTATCCAATCCCCGCCCTTCATTTTGCCATTCATGTTAGTTGGCGTCAATCCTTCTTAAGGTCTATGTGTGGATTGGTACTAGAGAGCTGTTCACTGTGCAGAGACGAGATAGGGAAAGCACTTGAGTGTTAACCTGGCTCAACTGTTGAGATTGACTTAGGGACGTGGCCGAAATAACTTCCCCATTTGTGCATCTCATCTTCAGGCCATCCCCCGATCGGGGTCGAGGACAGGCTTTGACCGATCTTCAAACACAAAATCCTCAAAATAGTTCGACTATTCCTGTGGTTTTGCGTTTTCAGATCGAACAAATCTGACCTAAATCTGAGCGCCAACTTGAGGAAGTTATTTCGGCCACGTCCCTAACTACATTTGTTCGATCTGTGTGCTTAAAGAAAGGCTTTTATGACTTGAATGATCTTTGTCGTATATTCATAGTCACTGATGCACAAACAAATTAGCGTGGATCAAACATTCGCAAGACCCTTGGGTGTGCCTTTCAAGACAAAGCCGGATAAAGATGTATTCTTTTTTCATTTCAGCCAAGTTTATAAAAAGGTAAAAACTTTACAGTGATTTTCTATATATGGCTAAACACCTACATCCTCTGTTGAAAATGATATTTTCCAACATGACACCATCTTTTTATGATCCCTTAAGGAAAAGCGACACCGTCCAGCTCTAGGTCTTAACCTGCGCAGGTTTCTGGTCATTTACCACGGAGACTAAGGTTTGTCAAGGGAAAAAAGGAAAAAACTTGACAATCTTTTCAGGTTATCATAGTAAAGGATGGACCGTTTTCTATATCCACAGGGATCCCATGAAAAGCCTGATTGATAAATTTAATCGTAAAATCAATTATCTACGCGTGTCCGTCACCGATCGCTGCAATCTCAGGTGCGTTTACTGCACACCGATCGAAGGTGTCTTAAAGATCAGTCATGAAGAGATTCTCCGTTATGAGGAAATCCTCCGAGTCGTTGAAGTCGCTGTGAAAAAAGGCATCTCTAAGGTAAGGGTTACAGGGGGAGAACCCCTGGTAAGAAAAGGGGTCGTAAACTTCATACGCTTCCTCTCAAAGATCCATGGCGTTCAGGACCTTAGTTTGACCACAAACGGGATATTACTTCGTGATTTTGCTACTGCTCTGTTTGACGCAGGGCTTCGCCGTATAAATGTTAGCATAGATTCTCTTAATCGTTTGAAGTTCAAAGAGATTACCGGGGGGGGAGACCTTAAAAGGGTATGGAAAGGCACTGAGGAAGCCATGAGGTCGGGGCTCTCCCCTGTGAAGATAAACACCGTTGTCATAAGGGGGGTTAACGATGATGAGATTATTGACTTTGCCAGGCTTTCAATGGATAATCCCTATCATATAAGGTTTATAGAGCTGATGCCCATCGGATCTACTGGTCAATGGAATGAAGACAGATACGTGTCATCTGAGGAGGTAAAGAATAAGATAGAGAGTTTCAAGAGGCTTTGTCCCATTAATAAAAAAGAGGGAGGGGGACCTGCTCGAATGTTCAGATTTGAGGGAGCAACCGGCAAAATCGGCTTTATCAGTCCCTTCAGCGATCATTTTTGTTCTTCCTGTAATCGGTTGAGGTTAACTGCCGATGGGAAACTCAGGACCTGCCTTTTTTCCGACAAGGAGGTGGACCTAAAACCCACCCTTAGAGAAACATCTGATAACTCCAGCCTAGAGAGGCTCATCGATTTCGCCATCTCAAACAAAGCCGAGAGACATTTCTTGGGGGAAAAAAGCCCCAAGAAATGCTCACGTAACATGTCGGCTATTGGTGGATAAGGGACGTGGCCGAAATAACTTCCTCAAGTTGGCGCTCAGATTTAGGTCAGATTTGTTCGATCTGAAAATACAAAACCACAGGAATAGTCTTACCTGTTTCGAGGATTTTGTGTTTGAAGATCGGGCAAAGCCTGTCCTCGACCCCGATCGGGGGATGGCCTGAAGATGAGATGTACAAATGGGGAAGTTATTTCGGCCACGTCCCTAAGATGAAGCTATCCAGCGCCCTATTCCAACTTCGCCCCACACTTGCCGCAAAAACCAAATTCTTCGGGTAACCATCTTGTATTGCACTTAGGGCAAACCCTTGATGGCGGGCCCCACAGATAGGTATGTGACTTGCCGCTTGCGGTCTTTTCCCTCAACTTCATGTGCTCAGGAGGCCTCTTCTCCAGAAAGGCATTGATGCCCTCAAGCGGCTCAGGGGTTGTGGACTGTAAACTCCAGAAATCATTCCCCTGCCTGAGGGTATGAGAGACCATATCAAACCAGACGTTAATCTGATCTTTGGTGAACCTCAAAGACCATGGGGCCTTTTTTAATAGGGTCTGGCACAAATTATCCACTTCCTTATCCAGATCCGCATACGGAACTACTTTGTTTATCAATCCGTATCCCAAGGCAGTTTCCGCGTCTATAACCTCGTCGGTAAACAGAAACCATCTCGTCTTCCTGTCGCCCATAATTGGGGTGAGAGACTGGGTGGCATAGCTGGCAACCGCCCCTACGGCTCCTTCACCCTGTTGGAACTTTGCATTATCAGCAGCGATGACTAAGTCACAGGCGATCATGAATTCGCAACCCCCACCGGCAGTAATCCCATTTATCCGGGCAATAACAGGTTTACCGATATACCTTATATCGTAAATTATCCGGGCATATTGACTATTCATGACCCAAACGTCATGCGTGTTGTTGAATAGTCCTTGCGCCCAATCGAGGTCCAGGCCGGGACAGAAAAATTTGTCGCCCCCGCCGGTAAGTACCACAACACCCACTGCCGGATCTCTCTCAGCCTCCTCGAATGCGACACACAGGTCCTTCATGAGCGGCATATTGAGACTGTTTCTTGCAGCCGGCCTGTTTATCGTTATTGTTGCCACCATGTCTTTGACTTCGTAAATGACGTTCTCCAATTGAATCCCCATCCTTACATCCCCCCCCTTTTCTTCGTTTAAGTTATCAGATTTTTACTTTCTTACCCTTCCAGTATGTCTCCTTCAACGGCCTCCTCAGGATCTTTCCCGTAGGGGTCTTCGGCATTGCCGACGCGGATAAGAAGTCCACCGACTTGGGCTTCTTGTAGCCGGCGAGCTTACCTTTACAGAACTTCATGATCTCCTCTTCGGTTGCCTCTTCACCCGGCTTCAAGACAACCACAGCCTTCACGGCCTCCCCCCATTTTTCATCGGGGACCCCTATTACAGCAAGTTCATGAATCTTCGGATGCCTTGACAGCACCTCTTCTATCTCGTTGGGATAGATGTTCTCGCCCCCGCTTATTATCATGTCCTGCTTCCTGTCTACCAGATAAAGGTAACCTTCCTCATCCATCATAGCCATGTCACCGACACCAAGCCATTCACCCATGAATGCGTTCTTCGTCTTTTCCGGATCATTATAGTACTCTATCATCTGTGTCGGACCTCTGGAATAGAGTTCACCGACCTCCCCTACAGCTACATCTTTACCGTCACTGTCCATGAGTCTTACCTCTTGCCCGAAGTAAGGCTTACCTATACTTCTTACCTTGCGTAGTTGGTCCTCCGGGGAAAGACATGTTACTGCGCCTGTCTCCGTTGATCCATAGCCTTCGTAAAGTTTGCTGTGTTTGAAGAAGCTACACAACTCTTCTTTCGTCTTTGTGAGAAGCGGGGCAGAAGACGACACCAGCCATCGCATGGATGATACGTCGAACCTGTCCTTGTCGGGAAGGTTGAGTATGAGGTTTGACATGGTCGGGACCATATTTGTGCAGGTAACCTTCTCTTTCTCGATTATCTCCAATACCTCTTCCGGGTTGAACCCCCCGGACGGATAAATGTAAATCGCCCCTCCAATGAACAAGAGTAGGTTCGAATGCCACACGGAATTTGAATGAAAAAGCGGCATTATGAGCAGATACTTATCATCCGGTAATACACCCCTCCCGATAAGGTGGGATATGACGATGTTATAGATGGACCTGTGGGGCATGATTGATCCCTTGGGAAACCCGGTAGTCCCGGACGTGTAACCTATGAAATAAGGGTCTGTCTCTCTTATTTCAACAGCAGGTTCCGTATCGGAGGCTGTGGCTAAAAAGTCCTCATACCCGACAGCATAGCCCGGAGTATTATCTCCTAGAACAACATAGTTTCTCTTGCCGATCATTTCAAGGTTGGAACGTATGGGATCAACCGTCTCAACAAACTCTTCACCCATTATCAATGCCTTTGAATCTGAATTCTTGATGATATACTCCACCTCAGGCCCTGCAAGGCGGAAGTTAATCGGCACAGAGATTATGCCTGCCTTGGCCATGCCATAGTATATTTCCACAATTTCACTGCAATTATACAGGAGTATACCAACCTTGTCCCCTTTCCTCAGCCCCATGGCGGTTATACCATTGGCAACCCTGTTGGCATTGGAATTAAGTTCCGAGTATGTTATCCTTTTGTCCTTAAAGATAACAGCCATCTTATCCGGATATCTATCGACACTTAGCTTGATCCCCCTATGCACTAAGAGCTCGGTACTCATATTTTGACTCCTCTGAATGTCAGTTTCGATGGTTTCACAAGTTAAGGGACGGGACCGAAATAACTTCCCCATCTATGCATCTCATCTTCAGGCCATCCCCCGATCGGGGTCGAGGACAGGCTTTGCCCGATATTCAAACACAAAATCCTCAAAATAGGCCTACTATTCCTCCGGTTTTGTATTTTCAGATCGAACAAATCTAACCTAAATCTGAGCGCCAATTTGAGAAAGTTATTTCGGTCCCGTCCCTAACCCCCTGCGCTTGCTCTTAGCGCTCGGTTCCATTTCCTGAAAAATTTTCAAACCCAAGCCTGAGGGCTTTCTTGTTCAAAGGCAAGAACCCCTCCTTATTACCCTTTTTGAGCATCTCTTCTAAGGCGGATTCAACTATATCCATAGGCAGTACCTTGCTGTCCGCGAGGTATGCCCCCAAGAGGATCAGGTTCCCCACCTGGATCGAGCCAAGGCCCTTGGCTAAGTCTGCCGATGGCATGGAGAGCACCCTGATATCGTTCCTCTTGACATCTCTCTCTACAAGGGTCGTATCGTATACAAGGAGTCCTCCCTCAACGAGACTATCCTCATAATCATCAAGGGAGGGTTCGTCTAGGACAAATAGTACCTCTGGCCTGGAAATCATCGGAGATAGTATGTCCTCCTCTGATAAAATTATGCAACAGTAAACTTTTCCACCCCTTTGCCAGGTCTCATACGTGGGAAACCAACTCACATTTTCAAAGACCGACAACCCGGCGTTGGCCAGGAGGTGACCGATGGTCAATACACCCTGGCCTCCCATACCCGCCATGGCGATTTCTGCTTTTGTTATATTATTACTCACTTTCATTCCTCCTTTCCTTGAAAATACATATATAGACTGATTCTGTGCTAACGAATAAATTGAGTGTAACCTTTTTTCGTTTGATGCTCAATAGCCACCGTTATGTGGGTTGCCGGTTGCTTGCTTCTTGTTGCCTGTTGTGCGTAAGGGCCTGTCGTAACTCCATAAAATCCAATGAAAATCCTACCCGATTGTCACCAATACTTGATGCAAAATTGTAGTTCACAACGGGCAACAAGAAGTAAGCGGCCGACAACTGGAATGCGGGAAGGAAAAAAGGTTAAACTCAAATAAATTACAAGTAAAATGCGGCATAGGGCGTAAGGCTTAAAGCACAAGGATTTGACTCTGCGCCTTAAGTTGTGTTCCCTGTGCTTTATGCCTCATGCCTTGCGCCAAGATCTCAAGCAACGGCCTTTATACGATTCAACACCACATCGGGAAGGATCATACCTGTACTGGTGGGCAGATGACGATCGAGGAACCCAACGAGGTGAACCTCGGTCTTCTCGGCAACGACACATTTTACGTCCTCCACCATCTGTCCCATGGTGTCCTCCACTACAATAAAACCCTTCACCTTTTCAGCATATTTTTTTATGATGTCTGTAGGAAAAGGCCAGAGGGTTATAGGGCGTATCATACCCACCTTTAACCCTTCCGCACGGGCTTCGTACTGCGCCCTGGCGGTCACCCTGGCAGTAGAGCCATAGGCAATCAGGATGATCTCAGCGTCATCGAGGTCTTTGGCCTGATAGCGAACCTCTGTATCTTTCATTCTTTTGTATTTGGCATAGGACCTTTCGAGGTTGCTCCTGTAAGTGTCACCGGTCATGAACCCGAGTATGCCCGGGGAATTATGCAAAAAGTTTCGTTTCAGCCCCCTTTCCCGGGATCCTGTTACAGCCCAATCCTTTTCCGGCAACGGCTCAAACTCAACGGTCTTCAAATCAACACTCTCCTCCATCTGACCCATGATACCATCGGTAAGGACAAGCACAGGATGCCTGTATTTGTCAGCTAGGTGGAATGCAAGTTGAATTGTCTCAAAGGTCTCTTGAACTGAAAATGGGGCCAGCACCATATTGAAATAGTCACCGTGGGAACCCCTTGTGGCGAGGAGATAATCCATCTGGGCGTGCTGTGTGCTCCCGGCTCCCGGGCCTCCCCTCTGAACATCCACAACAACACATGGGACCTCCATGGCAGCTATTGCGGAAAGCCCCTCCTGCATCAAACTAAAGGCAGTGCTGGAGGTAGTTGTCATGGCCCTTACACCGGCGGCGGCAGCCCCACCGACCATGTTTATTGACGACACCTCACTGTCCGCCTGGAGGAAGCTCCTTCCAATCTTCGGAAACTCTCTGGCAAAAAACTCTATCACCTCATTCTGAGGCGTGATAGGATACCCGAAATAATGGGTGCATCCCGCATATATTGCACCGTATCCTACTGCCTCATTCCCGCTAACCAAGATCTTCTTTCCCATTTATTTCCTCCCCCCCATCGGGTTTTAGGTCACACCTTGGAACTTTCCTAAAGGTGGCATACAATTTACCTGATAGCGCCGAATCCTGAATAATGATTATCTTCGGGTCTATCACCCTAAATATCCTTATACCTGTAAATGTTTATAGCCAGGTCAGGACACAACTTCCCACAGGCAGTACAACCGTTACATTCTTCTTCATTGCCGAATACAGGGTATGAATAACCCTTCGCATTGATCTCGCTACCCATGGAGAGACAGTCTTTTGGACAAAAGTGGACACAAAGACCGCAGCCTTTGCACCACTCGGAGTTGATTACTACTTCAATCATGGTTCGTTTATCTCCTTTCGTTTTCTGAATCCATATATATAAAGCGTATCTCCTCCGGCATCTTATGGATAAAGGTGCCGGCTTAAGACCCCTTGAGTATATATGCCGGAAGGGTCTCATCCACGTTCTTAAACTCTCCCAGGGGAAACTCAGCCATCATATGCTCTTTGATCCACTCCACCGCCTTGACGGAGTTGAGTTTCAAAGATGGAGGACAGGCCGACAGTATTTCCACTATACTAAGGCCTACACCGTCAATCTGTTTCTGAAAGGCGGTCTTGAGGGCCTTCTTAGTCTTTGCATACTCCGCCAGACTGGTTACGGCACATCGGGCAGAATAGGCGACCCCTGGAAAAGTGGCCAGCAGTTCTGCGATATGCACCGGAAAACCGGCGCTCTCATATTGCCGTCCCCCTGGACTAGTGGTGGTCGATTGTCCCACGAGCGTAGTCGGGGCCATCTGGCCACCGGTGGTTCCGTACGCTGAGTTATTGCAAAAGATGACAGTGAGTTTCTCGCCCCGTATTGCGGCGTGTATAATATCACCCATGCCGATAGACGCCAGATCCCCGTCCCCCTGGACCGTGAAGACGATCTTTTTCCCGTTTAGGCCCCTTTTCACGCCTGTTCCTATGCCCGGAGCCCGGCCGTGAAGAGCCTGAAGGAAATCTACATTTGTGGTAAACAATATCATAGCATGACAACCAACCCCTGCAATACAGATGGTATCTCCCTGAATCCCCAATTCATCGATAACCTCACCCAATATCCTTCCAATGACCCCATGTTGACAACCAGGGCAGAGTGGCGACTCAACGGGCAACCGGGACTTTGGTGGCTCACATAAGACCTTTCTTGAATCTGCTTCAGCCATCATAAGAAATCACCTCCTTCAATTAATGACAACATACTTTTTTATCCTCTCATACTTCACCTTGCCGATACCTTTTACAGCCTTCAGTTCCTCCATAGCAGAAAAATCTCCCTTCTTTTCCCTGTAGTTGATAATAGCCCCGGCGATGCTCGGCCCCAAACCGGGGATTGCCGTGAGTTCTTCCCGAGTGGCTGTGTTGATATCTATGGGAATAGAAAGGATGATAAATTCCTTCGGGGCCATCTTCTTTATCACCACCCTTCCTGTTTTTCCTGATATCCTCTCGGCAGAAACCCATTGTCCGCTGTCCAGTCTTTCAGAGCAGACGGTCTTGTCAATGAAGAGACCATCTGTGAGACCTCCGGCCCTTTCGATTGCGTCATATACGGTAACGACGCCATGGAAATCGTAAATGCCCGGATTTTTTACCTCACCTGAAACCTCGACATAACTAACAACTCTCTTACCAATAACTCCAAGACGATTACCTGATTCGGGATCGTTTTGTCTGTGGATGAGGTAGATGAAGAGGAACAAAGCGCCAAAGAAAATAATCAGTTGTTGATTCCTTCCGGAGTGTCTTTGACGCTTGTCACCCATCCTTGTTGCCTTTCAATAGCTTGTAGTCTATGCTATCCACCAGGGCATGCCAACTGGCCTCTATGATATTTTGGGAAACACCCACCGTACTCCATTTGTCTTCTTGATCACCTGATTCTATCAATACCCTGACCTTGGCGGCTGTCCCTTCTCCTGTGGAGAGTACCCGGACCTTATAGTCTATCAATTCCATAGCTTTGAGTTCCGGATAGAATTTCTCCAGGGCTTTTCTAAGGGCATTATCAAGGGCATTGACAGGACCATTTCCCACGGCCGCCGTATGCTCGATCGTACCACCTACCCTAACCATTATGGTTGCTTCAGAGAGAGGCGGGGAATCATCTCTTGCCTTTTCATCTATCACACGAAAGCCTATCAAGTCAAAGTGCTTTCTCTTGGCTCCGATGGCCTTCTTCATAAAGATCTCAAAGGATGCATCGGCCCCTTCAAACTGATAGCCCTGATTCTCCAGTTCTTTCATCTCTTCTAAGATCTCAAGGATGTATGGACTATCGTCTTTGAGGTCTATACCATACTCAGAAGCCTTTGACAGGACATTGCTTTTGCCTGCAAGGTCTGAGATCAGAATCCTTTGCCTGTTCCCAACCAATTCAGGCCTGATATGCTCATATGTCTCGGGGTTTCTCTTGACAGCGCTCACATGTATACCACCCTTGTGGGCAAAGGCGGAATTACCCACATATGGCTGATGTTTATTGGGACGAAGGTTCGCCAGTTCATCGACGAACCGCGACACTTCTCTAAGCCGCCCCATTTGCTCACCGGATATGCAATTGATCTTCAGCTTTATCTTTATAGCGGGGATCACCGAACAGAGGTTGGCATTTCCACACCGTTCCCCATACCCGTTGATAGTGCCCTGTACCAATTCAACCCCGGATTGGACTGCAAGCACGGTATTGGCTACGGCCATCTCTGAATCGTTGTGGGTATGAATCCCAAGCGGTATGCCTATCTCCTCCCGGACCTCTCCCACTATTTTTTCTATCTCAAAAGGCATAGTCCCCCCATTGGTATCGCATAGAGTAATGCAGTCTGCCCCTGCATCCACCGCTGATTGAAGAGTCTTTCTGGCATACTCGGGGTTGGCCTTGTAACCATCGAAAAAATGTTCGGCATCATAAAAGACTTCCTCGACGTGTGATTTCAAGAATCGCAGTGAACTACTGATAATTTCCAGGTTCTCAAGTAGGGAAATCCTCAGCGCATCCCTAACGTGGAGGTCCCATGTCTTGCCGACAACGGCAACTACCGGTGTATGGGAATTAACCAACGCTTCTATATTTCTATCGTTTTCAGGGGGCGTGCCTTTTCTGGTAGTGCTGCCGAGGGCAACCATCTTGCTGTTGCTCAAATGGATGTCCCTGATCTCTCGGAAGAACCTCATGTCTTTAGGGTTTGAGCCCGGCCATCCACCTTCGATATAATGAACCCCCAGCTCGTCCAGTTTCTTAGAAATCCTGATCTTGTCTTCAACCGAAAAAGACACATCTTCAGCCTGGGTTCCGTCCCTCAGGGTCGTATCATATATTCTGATCGCTCTCATCTCAGGTTTCCTTCTCCTCCCCCAGGCCAAATGCCTCATGTAGAACCCTTACCGCCAATTCCGTATACTTCGACTTAATTACACAGGAAATCTTGATCTCGGAAGTGCTTATCATCATGATATTTATACCTTCATCGGCGAGTGCGGCGAACATCTTGGAGGCAACCCCGGAATGGCTCCGCATGCCCACACCGATAATGGAGACCTTTGAGATATTACGATCGGCCAGTACACCTTGAGCGCCGATCTCTCTGGCCGTAACCTCAACAAGCCCAAGCGCCTTTTCAAAATCAGTCTTGGGAACGGTAAATGTAAGATCAGTAAGACCGTCTACGCCCACATTTTGTATTATCATGTCAACCACAATATTGGCATCTGAAATCGGAGTAAAGAGCTTCGATGCCGTGCCGGGTCTGTTGGGTACCTTTGTAACCGTGATCTTAGCCTCATCCTTATTATACGCAACACCTGATACAATGGCGCTCTCCATATCTCTGTTCTCCTCGATTACAAAAGTACCGGTACTGTCTTGGAAACTCGACCTTACATGAATCGGTACCCGGAATTTTTTGGCAAACTCAACAGATCTGGTTTGAAGGACCTTGGCTCCGAGGCTTGCCATCTCAAGCATTTCATCATAGGATATCTTGTCCAGTTTTCTAGCATCAGGACAAACATTCGGGTCAGTAGTGAAAACCCCCTCCACATCGGTGTATATTTCGCAAATGTCCGCATTGAGTGCCGCTGCAATCGCCACAGCACTGGTATCAGAACCTCCCCGACCCAGTGTGGTTATGCTCCCCGTTGCATCCACACCCTGGAACCCTGCGACTATTAGAATCTTTCTGTGCTGAAGCTCTCCTAACATATTATTAGGAACGATCTCCAAAATCCGCGCCTTACCGAAGGCACTGTCCGTTTCAATCTTAACCTGATGGGCCAAAAGGGATACTGCCTTCACCCCCAAAGACTTCAACCTCATGGCAAGCAGAGAGATACTCACCTGTTCCCCTGTGGATATCAACACATCCTGTTCTCTTTCATCGGGTTGATCCGTGATATTCCTGGCCAGGTCAAGGAGTCTGTCCGTCTCGCCTCCCATTGCAGAGAGGACCACAACCACATCGTTCCCACCTTCGTATGTATCTTTTACCCGCCAGGCCACGTCCTTGATTTTTCCGACATCCCCAACCGAACTGCCACCGTACTTCTGTACAATCAGAGCCATCTGTCTAACCCTTTGTCGCCCCCTATGAAAAACCCTTTTATTCAACCAAATCAAACAATAAATAAGGCATATTGATTATGGATTGTCAAGAACAAAAAATCACAGGCGAGAGATTTTTCCCCTTCTATCAAGTGGCAATCTTTCAAGCTGTGCAGTTGGTCAAGTTTACCGCTTGCCGCCTACTTGCTTCGTTTGCTTCTTATGAACTACAGTCTTGCATAAGGCTGAATGTGTAATGGGACGAAAAGTCTCGTATGTCTATTTTAAAAGTTGACCAGGTCCTTACGTATAAGAAGCAAACGAAGCAAGCAGCCGGCGCTTAACGCAATCCTGCTCAACTGCACAGGTCGAAAATTTTTGAAAAATTCTTGACAATCACACAATGTTATGGTAATTTTTTGAGGCTTGAGTTATGAATGAACGTTCACTCAGTTGCTGGTGTTACCGGAGCCCTGTTCAAATTTGATTCTTTCTTTAATCAGAAATTTTGAAGCTCAATTATGGGCTAAAATGGCTTAAAGGCATAATTCAAATGAGTTTTCTGATAGCGGTTGCAGGAAAAGGGGGCATAGGCAAAACAACAATAGCGGGCCTAATCATACGCAATCTCAAGAGAAGAGGTGCCGTCCCCATACTGGCCGTTGATGCGGATTCTAACGTAAATCTCGCGGAGACAATTGGATTTCAGCAGGGAAAAACCGTCGGCGCAGTTCGTGAGGAGTTTTCCTCTCATATACGTAAAATGCCACCCGGTATGGGGAAAGATACCCTTCTTGAGTTAAAGATCAATGAGGCGATGATGGAAGGCGAAGGATTGGATATCCTGGCTATGGGAAGAGGCGAGGGACCGGGGTGCTATTGCCCCGTAAACAATATGATGCGAAGATTTCTGGAGGTCCTTATTAAGAATTATCCTTTTGTTGTAATAGACAATGAAGCCGGGATGGAACACCTTAGCAGACGCATACTGCAAAGAATCGATGCCTTGTTGATTGTTGCGGATCCCACGCCAAAGGGGATCAGAACCGCAGGAAGGATCAGGGCGCTTACTGAGGAACTGGAATTATCTGTGGGAGGAAGCTATTTTATTATAAATAGAATAGAGGGAGACTTAGACCCTATCATTAAAACCGAGATGGAAAAAGAGGGATTCACTTCCTTTTACGGTATCCCCATGGACAGGTTGATCCATGATTATGACCTCTCATTGCGGCCTTTGACAGATTTGCCTGAGGAATCCGTCGCATTAAAGGCGGTCGATGAGATCTTGGATGAAGTTATTCAATCTTAGTTATTTTATATATTTGGGAAAGATGAAGGAAATCCTTTGAGCAAGTACCAGGGGCGTTGCCGGGTCATTAGGATAAACCGATCGACAAAAATCCATAGGTACTCGATACCGAAGGGCGAGTAATTGAAAAAGGTCGAAACCGGTTTTGGGTGGATCGAGAAGTACGTCCCAGGTTGGCGGGAAGGAATTTCTTCACTTTGAACACATTAACTCGGGGAGGAAAATATGGCGGCTAAGATCATTAGTGGAACAGAGGTGGCAAAACAGATCAGGGCGGAACTGAAGGACGAAGTGAGCGAGTTAAAGGAAAAGCATGATGTGGTGCCTGGGTTGGTAACGATTCTCGTCGGAGAGAATCCTGCATCCATAAGCTATGTTACCGGCAAACAGAAAACTTCTAAGGAACTGGGATTTCATTCCATACAGGACAACCAACCGGACGACATCAGTGAGGAAAAGTTGCTGGGGTTGATTGACCAGTATAACAAGGACCCCAAGATCCATGGGATACTGGTGCAGTTGCCTCTACCGAAAGGCATCAATGAAACGAAGGTGCTCTATGCCATAGATCCGGCAAAAGATGTGGATGGTTTCCATCCGGTCAACCTGGGGAAATTGATGATCGGTGAAGCGGATTATCTCCCCTGTACGCCGGCCGGAATTCAACAACTATTAATGAGGAGCGGCACTGACACCAACGGGGCCGAGGTGGTTGTCGTGGGACGGAGTAACATTGTGGGTAAACCGGTTGCCAATATGCTTTTACAGAAGCAAGAAGGAGCGAACGCAACGGTAACCGTTTGCCATACAAGGACAAAGGACATGGCCGCTCATACCAAAAGGGCTGATATCCTCATCGTTGCAGCCGGCAAACCGAAGGCCATAACAGCGGACATGGTTAAGGACGGAGCGGTTGTCATCGATGTGGGGGTAAATCGTATCGGAAAGACGGCATCCGGAAAGGCGAAACTCTGTGGAGACGTAGATTTTGATGCTGTCAAAGAAAAGGCCGCTGCAATTACGCCGGTCCCCGGTGGGGTTGGTCCCATGACGATAACCATGTTGATGATGAATACGGTAAAATCAGCCAAGGTTCATGCGGGATTGATTTAGGGAAAATGTCTGATTTTACCACGGAAAGACACAGAATATTACACTGAAAATGACAGACGATAAGCTTAAAACTGGTAAGAAGAATGTTCTGATAATTCTGTGAAAATCCGTGGTTGACATTTACTCATTTTTACCTATAGAGGGAGGTAGATGATTTATGGCTTTTGATATAACAAAATCGAATTACACAGGGAAGATAGGGGAGGTAACGCTAGGGGTTGCGGGAAAAACGATTACCGTGGGAGGAGAGACCTCTTACCCCTTCTACCTATTCGAAGGAGAGATGCCCAACCCTCCCAAGATCGCTATGGAAGTCTGGGATATGGAGCCTGAAGACTGGCCGGAGGCGGTTATTGAGCCATTCAAAGATGTCTTGGGAGATCCGGCGGCCTGGGCAAAGAAGTGTGTGGAGGAATACGGCGCCGACATGATCATGGTCCAGCTCAAGAGCACCGACCCCAACGGTCCGAACAAAGGACCCGAAGATGCCTCTGCCACAGTAAAAAAGGTGTGTGAGGCCGTGGATGTTCCTGTGGGGGTCTGGGGGTGCGGTGACAAGGAGAAAGACGCTGAAGTCCTGAAAAAGGTATCTGAAGATAATGAGGGCAAGAATCTACTTTTGGGTCCCGTGGAGGAAGCAAACCACAAACAGATCGGGGCAAGCGCCCTGGGCTTTAAGCAGTCGATTATCTCCTCGTCTCCCATAGACATTAACCTGGCCAAACAGCTCAATGTCCTCCTCGACAACCTCGGTGTGGGTTCGGAAAGGGTCGTTATAGATCCCACTACAGGAGGACTGGGGTATGGTCTCGAATATTCTTATTCCGTTATGGAAAGAATCCGGATGGCAGCTCTGACTCAGGAGGATGAGAAACTCCAGAGCCCTATAATCAATTTGCTCGGCGGGGAGATATGGAAGAGTAAGGAGGCCAAACAGAGTCTTGAAGAAGCGCCTACCCTCGGTGAACCTGCGAATCGCGGGATAATGATGGAGTCTATCGGGGCAGTCTCTTACCTCATGGCAGGCTCGGATATCCTTGTCCTGAGGCATCCGGAAAGCGTCAAACTGGTCAAGGAGTTTATCGGATTGATGATTACCGGTGATCTTGCCATCAGTCCTGATAAACTTGCTGGAAAACTTGCCGGCATCAACGTTAAACCGGAAGGAGACTTTCCGAAGATCGAAAAGATTGAAGTGAAAGAAAAGCCCAAGGAAGAGAAGAAGGAAGCGCCGAAGGTCCCTCCAAAGGTAGAGGCCAAACCGGAACCGAAAGAGGAAAAGAAAGTAGAGGCGCCAAAAGTCCCTCCAAAGGTAGAGGCCAAACCGGAACCGAAAAAGGAGAAGAAGACAGCGGAAGAGGAGGCCAAGGCAAAGGCTGAAATGGAGGCTAAAGTCAAGGCTGAAGCAGAGGCAAAAGCAAAGGCAAAGGCCGAAGCGGAGGCAAAAGCAAAGGCCGAAGCGGAGGCAAAAGCGAAAGCAGAGGCAAAAGCAAAGGCTGAAGCAGAGGCAAAGGCCAGAGCAGACGAGGTGGCAAAGAGAGAGGCGGAAGAGAAAAAACTGAGGGAACAAAGGGCAAAAGAGAAGGAAGAGCTCCTTGCCGGGCGGGCGGGCAAGCCGACTGACGAGGTTTCAATGACCGCTGCCGCCGTTCAAAAAACCGATTTAGAGAAGATGTTGGAGAAGTTGAACAGAAATAGATAGAAGAAATGTCGATTGATGATTGTACCTTATCAATCCTTAAGATTGACAGTCATAAATCGAAATATTTCCTTAACTTAAATCATGAGGAGGACCCTCTAATGGCAGAAGATAAAACAAAGGTAGCTAAAGTGGAAAAAAAGCAGAAGGTGGTCGATCCGGTTGAGGCTTCAATCGATGTTGCAACACAGGAAATGATAGCAAGAGCCCAGGAGTTGAATGTTGAAACGGTCTTCGACAGGGCTCTGACCATGAAACCATGTAATATCGGGGTTCAGGGAACATGCTGTAAGAATTGTTCGATGGGACCATGCCGTCTGCCCCTTCCCAAAGCGGGTATAGAAGGAGAAGATGAAAGAAAGGGTCTCTGCGGCGCAACTGCAAATACGATTGCAGCGCGAAATTTCATCCGAATGATAGCGGGAGGCGCTTCCGCTCATTCCGATCACGGACGGTGTGTGGCAGAGGTGTTTTTGTCCGCGGCAAGGAAAGAGACAGATGCATATAAGATAAAGGATACGGTAAAGTTGATAGCGGTTGCAAAAGATCTGGGTGTCGCCACCACTGTTGAGGTGAACGGCGAAGAAGTCGACAGGGACATAGACGAGATTGCGGTTGAGACGGCCGAAGTTGCTTTAAACGAATGGGGCAAGCCCGAAGGAGAACTTCTATATCTCAAGAGGGCGCCTGAGGCAAGGTATGAAATCTGGAAAAAGCAGGGTGTGCTCCCGAGAAATATAGACAGGGAGATCGTCGAGATCATGCACCGGACCCATATGGGGGTTGATCAGGATTACAAAAACCTCATCAAGCAGGGAACACGGGCCGCAATAGCCGATGGCTGGGGCGGTTCCATGCTTGCGACTGACCTTCAGGATATCCTCTTCGGGGCACCTTACCCCATCCAGTCCGAGGCCAATCTCGGCGTCATGAAGGAAGATCATGTAAATATTATTATTCACGGTCATGAGCCTGTTTTGTCCGAGATGATTGTGGCGGTTGCCCAGACGCAGGAGATGATCGACTATGCAAAGGAAAAAGGCGCAAAGGGCATTCAGTTAAGTGGTATTTGTTGTACGGCAAATGAGATGCTCCAGCGCCACGGCGTGCCCCTTTGCGGCAACTTTCTGCAACAGGAGCTTGCAATAATAACAGGAGCCTGTGATGCAATGGTGGTGGATATCCAATGTATTATGCAAAATATTGCCAATGTTGCAAAGTGTTTTCATACAAAAGTTATTACAACACATCCCATCGCCAGGATGGAGCAGGATAATGTGATCCATATAGAATTTGACGAACACCATGCCATTGAAGATGCCCAGAGGATCGTCAAGATAGCCATAGACAATTTTGAAAACCGCGTGGTAGAGGTGATGATTCCGCAGCATAAGGCTCCTATTGTTGCCGGATTCGGCGTTGAATCTATAGAGTATCATCTCGGTGGTTCTTTCCGGGGAACCTACTACACATTAAATGATAATATTATCAACGGGCGCATACGCGGCGTTGCCGGTGTTGTAGGATGTAACAATGCACGGACAAGACATAATAATGACCATATTATTGTGGTAAAAGAACTGATTAAAAACGATGTGCTCGTCCTTACAACTGGTTGCACCGCCATAGCCTGTGCCATGGAAGGACTTCTTACACCTGAATCCGCCGCAGTTTACTGCGGACCGGGACTGGCCGAGGTGTGTGAGACCGTGGGTATCCCCCCTGTCCTCCACATGGGTTCATGTGTGGACAATAGCCGTATTCTTCTGGCTGCAACAGAGGTGGTGAAGGCAGGCGGTCTTGGTAATGATATTAGTGAATGGCCGGTCGCAGGAAGCGCTCCGGAGTGGATGAGTGAAAAGGCCATAAGCATAGGGCATTATTTTGTGGTGTCAGGCGTATACACGGTGTTCGGAGTAACTCTTCCCACATCAGGAGCCCCGGTATTCCATGACTACATCTGCAAGGAATTTGAAAAGATTTACGGGGGCATGTGGGATATCGAGCCTGATCCCATTAAACATGCACATAAAATGATCGCCCATATTGACAAAAAACGGAAAGAGTTGGGCATAGACAGGGCCAGGGAAAGGGTCCTTATGGATATGGCAAGCCGCCAGGCCATTGAGGCGTAATGCGCAGCGTGTGTAATGTTCATTCCGTTTCGATCTTAACTTGTAAGGATACGATAGATGCTCGACAAAGGAGGAAAACATGTCAAAACTGGTAGCATTTGCAGCCATTCAGGGCGGCTATAAAGTTGTTTCACAGGTTGAAGGGGATCTAATAAATGCCCTTGAGAGCCATGATGCAAGTTCAAAGGTAGAGTTTCCGAATACCGCATACTATCTCCCTGTAATATATTCTCTTACCGGGATGAAGTGTGAAACCCTTGAAGATTTACAGAAACCCATGGCATTCGCCCGCGGGCTGCTTCCCCCGCATATAAAGGGAAAGAATAATCTCCCATACCTCGGTCCCCTACTCGATGCGGGTATGGCCGCCCTGTTTGCCTATGAGGTAAGCGAGGCCATAAGGATATTCAATGAACCCGATTTTTATATCCCACAGGAAGACCCGGATATTGATGCGGGTAAGATCTGGGTCGGTCCAGCTGATGACACGATCTTGAGAAAACGCGGGGTCGAGTTCGTCGACGGTTCCGCTCCCGGTTTCGCCGCGATTGTGGGGGCGGCGCCCAATCCCGAAATCGCCAAGATGATCGTCGAAGACTACCAGAGGAAGAGCCTTTATATCTTCTGCGCAGCGAACCATAACGGCAGGACATTGACTGAACAGTGTCTGGAGGCCGGGATGCAGATCGGATGGAATACGCGGATTGTTCCTTTTGGTCCTGATATCTCGTCTGCCATATTTGCCTTAGGGTTTGCAAACAGGGCAGCAATGACATTCGGTAATGTTCAACCCGGCGATTACAGGAAGATACTCCTGTATAATAAAGAGAGGATCTTCGCCTTTGTAAACGCCCTCGGCGACATCGGGACCGAGTGGGCGGTGGCCGCCGCCGGCTGCGTTAACTGGGGCTTCCCCACCCTGGCGGACACCGATATCCCCGAGATTCTTCCGACAGGTTTATGCACGTATGAGCACGTTGTGGCCAATGTGCCCCATGATGAGATATGCCAGAGGTCCGTTGAGGTAAGAGGGCTTAAGGTCACGGTTTCAGAGATCGACATACCACTTGCGTTTGGTCCGGCGTTTGAGGGCGAGCGGGTCAGGGGTCAAGATCTGCATTGTCAGACAGGCGGCGGCAAGAAGCAGTGCACGGAGCTGGTCAAGATGGCCGAGATGAACGAGATCGAGGACGGCGAGATCGAAATAATCGGTCCGGATGTCACTGATTTAAAGGAAGGGGAGAACTTCCCGCTAGGAATTTATGTTCAGATCGCGGGCCGTGAGTTCCAGCCCGATTTTGAACCGATCATTGAACGTCAGATTCATCACCTGACAAATTATATCCAGTATGTCATGCACATTGGACAGCGCGATATTTCATGGATACGGGTGAGCAAGGCGGCTATGGAAAAGGGATTTTCCCTCAAGCATATCGGGGTGGTCCTTCACGCAAAGTTTCACCAGGATTTTTCAAACATATTGGATAAGGTACAGATAAAACTTTATACAAACCAGGAAGACGTTGACAAACTCACGGAAAGGGCGAGGGCCGAATACAAGGCAAGGGATGAACGCGTTGAAAACATGAAAGATGAGGATGTGGAGACCTATTACTCCTGCACACTCTGCCAGTCCTTTGCCCCCAACCATGTCTGTTCTGTAAGCCCTGAAAGAACGGGGCTTTGCGGGGCATATAACTGGATGGACTGTAAGGCGGCATTTGAGATCAGCCCCACAGGACCTAACCAGCCCATAGAGAAAGGCGAGTGCATCGATCCGAAGCTCGGCCAGTGGAAAGGGGTCAATGACTTTGTCTTCAAGGCGTCAAGGGGCAATGTAACGCACTACAACTTCTATTCTATAGTGCATGATCCCATGACCACTTGCGGATGTTGCGAGTGCATTGCGGCGATGCTTCCCATGTGCAACGGCGTAATGACGGTCGGCAGAGACTACGCAGGAGAGACACCCTGTGGCATGAAGTTCACTACCCTCGCAGGCGTAATGGGCGGCGGTGCCGCTTCGCCCGGATTTGTCGGCCATTCGAAGTACAATATTACCCAGGGCAAATTCATATTGGGTGACGGTGGGCTTCTGCGCATGGTGTGGATGCCGAAGGATCTCAAGGAGGAGCTCAAAGAGCGGATCATGAAGCGGAGCGAGGAAATGGGGCTTCCCGACCTTTTTGACAGGATCGCTGATGAAACAGTGGGGATCACTGAGGAAGAGATCCTTCCCTTTCTCCAGGAGAAAGACCACCCTGCGCTCAAGATGGACCCGCTCGTCGGGTAATTATAGGTATCTAGGTGGTCCTCTATCCATGTGAGGACCGCCTTCCGTATATAATAGCTGAGGAGGAAAGATCATTATGGCGCTTACAGGCATAGAAATTTTCAAGATGCTTCCCAAAACAAATTGCAAAGAGTGCGGGGTCCCAACCTGTCTCGCCTTTGCCATGAACCTGGCATCGGGAAAGGCGGAATTATCCGCTTGTCCCTATGTCTCGGAAGAGGCAAAAGAAAAACTGACAGAGGCATCGGCCCCGCCCATACGCCAGCTCACGGTCGGATACGGAGACCGACCTCTCACGGTAGGAGGAGAAACGGTTCTATACCGCCACGAGAAGACTTTCTTTAATCCCACGGGGTTAGCCGCGTTATTGACTACCGATATGGATGCGGATACCGTGGACATGAAACTGAGGAAGTGGGACACCTTACAGTACGAAAGGGTGGGACTCAACCTGAGACCGGAACTCGTGGCGATTAAAGACACAAATGGTGATGCCGGGAAATTTGAGACATTGGTGAAGCAGGTGACTGATACGAGCAACTTCAGCTCGATTCTCATAAGCGAGGATGCCGGGGTAATGTCCGCGGGCCTCAAGGCAAAAGACGGAACCAACCCTCTGATTTATGCCGCAACCGATGACAACTTCGATGCGATGGCAAAACTGGCTGGGGAAAGCAAGTGCCCTTTGGCCCTCAAAGGTAAGGATATCGACAACCTGATCGAGCTTTCGGATAAAGCCACGGCCATAGGATTGAAGGACCTTGTGCTCGACTCAGGAGCGAGATCCACAAAGCAGGTTTACAAGGATCAGATAGCTATCAGGAGGGCCGCGCTTCTTGCCAAGAATAAGTCATTAGGGTTTCCCACGATTTGCCTTCCCTTTGAGATGGCGGAAACCCTCGAGCAGGAAGCGCTTATCACCTCCATGCTGATCGCCAAGTACGGAAGCATAGTGGTGACGTCGGACTTTGACGGGACAACGCTTTTTCCTCTCCTTCTCGAACGTCTGAATATCTACACCGACCCCCAGCGTCCTATGGTGGTTACCCAGGGAATTTATGAAATCAATAATCCGGATGAAAATTCACCCATCTGTATTACCTCGAATTTTGCCCTCACTTACTTTATTGTTTCAGGTGAGATCGAAGGCAGCAAAGTCCCTACCTGGCTTTTGATTATTGATACCGAAGGGCTATCCGTGATGACAGCCTGGGCAGCGGGCAAGTTCGTGGGTGATGCACTCGGAATCTTCATCAAAAAATCCGGTATTATGGATAAGACGAAGACGAGGAAGGTGGTCATACCGGGATATGCCGCCTCCATCAGTGGCGACCTGGAAGAGGAACTGGGAGATTGGGAAGTGGCGATCGGACCACGAGACGCTGCCCATATTCCGGCTTACTTAAGGCAATTGGCTGCCTAATCCAAACGATTTCCACCTGTACAGTTTGTCAAGTTTACCGCTTGCCGGCTACTTGCTTCGTTTGCTTCTTATGAACTACAGTCTTTCATAAGGCTGAATGTGTAATGGAATGAAAAGTCTCGTATGTCAATTTTTAAGTTGGCCAGGCTCTTACGTATAAGAAGCAAACGAAGCAAGCAGCCGGCGCTTAACGCAATCCTGTTCAACTGCACAGGCCAAAAGATTTACCACAGAGATCGTCGAGATCGCATAGGTTACAGATAAGAATACATCGGAAATGATCATTCGTGGGCGATAGCTGATCATCGTGAACTGAGTCCCGGTCTGCTTTACCTTATACAGCTTTTAAAGGCGTATTTTTATCTTTATCTGGCGTTCGCTTAGAATCCATGCGGTTCGAAATGACGCAGAAAAAATACTCAAGATAAGAAGAGAGGGAAGACATGCTACGAATTGGAGAAAATTTAAATGTAATGGTAACGAAGATCGGTGCCGCCATGAAAGATAAAGATCCAGGTCCCATACAGGAACTGGCGAAAGCGGAAGCGGAAAAGGGGGTGGACTGGATCGATATCAATCTCGGACCTGCAAGAAAAGGCGGACCCGAATTGATGGAGTGGATCGTCAAGACCGTTCAGGAGGTCGTGCCTGATACCCCCCTGGCTTTGGACACCTCAAATGTCGAGGCTATTGAGGCGGGGTTGAAAGTGCATAAGGGAAAGGCGTTGATAAACTCAATCATGGCAAGACCCGAGAGGATGGATGCCATGATTCCCCTTGCCGTGAAGTATGACGCCCAGGCCATCGCATTGCTCTGGGGGCCTTCAGGGATGCCACGGGATGAAAATGAACGGTCGGAACTCACCGTTACCCTGGTTTCCGCTATGCTGGAAGCCGGCATGGCCCCGGAGGATATATTTTTGGATCCAATCATGACTCCGGTTAACGTCCAGCAGGACCAAGTAAAGAGCATGACAACTTTTATGATGATGTTCCCTGATCTGACAGAAGCCCTGGCTCCGGGGATGAAATCCACCTGCGGTCTATCGAATGTCTCTAATGGGGCCCCTGAACACTTGAGACCCATACTTAATCAAACTTATATAGTAATTGCAGAGAAGCATGGCATGTACTCGGCTATCGTTGACGCCTTTGATGAGGAGATGACGGCCTTTTGCAAGGGAGAGAAACCAAAGATCAAGAAGATAATCGAGGATGTTTGCGATGGGAACGAACCGGATCCAGCCTCGTTGACGAAAGAAGAACTCGATTATGTGAAAACAGCCAAGGTTCTTCTGGGGCATTCCCTATACTCGGATTCGTGGCTCGAGCTGTAAGCTTGTTGTTGCAGGTATTTGAGTCCTTTTTAGTGTGTCATGCGTCTCTCTTGATTTGAGATGGCTGGAGGAGATGCGCACTAAAAAGGACTTCTATTATGATGCCCTGTTATTAGGAAATAAATAATTAATTATCTGGCAGCGGCCCCCTTGACTTTGGAAAGTTTTGGTCCTAGTTTTAATATGTTACTCAATGTCCGTAGGATTGCTCGAAGGTATACCACAACTGATTGGGGGAAAGGACCGGTTATATGCGCGAAACAATGTAGCATTGGGCTGGAGTCCCTCAAACAGTTGCAGGTGAGATAGACCATGGTGGTCTTGTAACTCAGGAGGTGAATAGTGGAGACAATTAGACTAAGAAAAGATAGTCCGGACCTTAAGTTTAGAGACCTGGTCTTGCCTCTCAGCAAGTTGAACTTATGCCTGACATGCGGGACCTGTGCAGGTGGCTGTCCGGTATCAGACTGGGAAGGGATGGACCCCAGAAAACTCATTCGTATGATCGCGCTGGGGATGGAGCAGGAAGTAATCGATTCTGACTGGCCATGGCAATGCACCGAGTGTCAGCGGTGCACGTGGGTATGCCCCATGGGCGTCAACCTGGGACAGATAATAAAAAACGCACGCGGCGCTCGTCCAAGGGAAGAGTGTCCCGGTGAAATCCAAAAGACCGCGGACAACCATCGGGAGATGGGAAACAACATGCGGTTGACCATAGAGGATGGCATTGAAACCTTCGAATGGATGGCCGAAGAACTGGAGGATGAACAGATTCCCGGTTTTAAGGTGCCTATCGATAAGGAGGGGGCTGAATTCTACTGCACGATTAACTCGAAACTGCCTCAGTACTATCCAGGTGATCTTCAATCAATCTATAAAGTATTTCATGCAGCCAAGGTGGACTGGACGATACCTTCCCAGTGGTGGGAAGGCACAAACTATGCCATGTTTACAGGCGATTTTGACACGTGGGAATACACCCTAAGAAAACAGGTGGACCGGGTCCACGAAATGGGATGCAAGACCATGGCCTATACAGAGTGAGGCCACGGTCTATGGGCAACCCAGGTGGGTTACAAAAGATTTAATATTGAGCGCCAATTTGATGTACAGAGTGTCGTTACCCTTTACGCGAAGTGGATCAGGGATGGAAGGTTTAAGCTCGACCCGTCAAGAAACAAGGAGAAGGTTACCTTGCATGATCCGTGTAACGTTGTTCGCAAGGCTAAGATAGACCAGTTCCCCGGCATTGGCGATGATGCCAGGTTCGTGTTGAGCCATGTGGTTAACGATTTCGTGGAAATGACACCGAACCGGGAGAACAACTTTTGTTGCGCCGGCGGCGGCGGGACATTGATAAACGGTTTTGCCAGAGCCAGAAGCCATTACGGGATGGTAAAACTCGAGCAGATCCGACGGACCGGCGCAACCCTAGTCTGCACTCCATGTGTAAACTGTTTTGATGGTATAAACAACATCGCAATGGCGCATAAGGAAGATTATGAGTTTGAGCCGGTACATCTCTGGACTTTGCTGGCCAATGCCATTGTTCTGGATTGAGAGACTATATATAAACCCCTTTCTGCTCAGGCCGGCCGCAAAGCCAGTGAGCTGCGTTGGCCGGCCTCAAATTGTTCGACCTCTGCAGTTGATCAGGATTACCGCTTGCCGGCTACTTATTTTGTTTGCTTCTTATGAGCTACAGTCTGGCATAAGGCTGTATGTGTAATAGGATGTCAAGTATCGTATGTATATTTCCCCTCGAATATCCTGCTTTTCCACGCCACTAACATACGAATCCTTCGCAAGAGGTCAGAAGATTGCTTACCAAGAGTTACTGCAAGATTTCCCTAATTCATGATTTTGAACCTTGTGGACGGCAACTAGACGCTTGCAAGCGGTTACGATCTTTCTTCCATGGAACAAGGAGAGAGACGATTGTATCATGAGGTGACTTATATTTTGGATGATGCCTCGTGCTCGTATCTTTTGTCTGTTCTGCGTAAAAGTATGTCAAGAATCGTCCGGTTCGTTGAGGATCTGCATCGTAAGAGGGCTGAAATATGAGAAAAAGCCAGTTGAAGCTTTCAAATATGACAGATGAGAGCTTGAGCGCGTTGCAAAAATCCGAAGAGAGATTCCGAACCATATTTAAGCATTCCCGCGATGCGATCCTCTTAACCGACGAGAACGGAAGGATTATTGAAATCAACCAGGCAGGGGTTGACCTCCTGGGATATAAGAGCCAAGAGGAACTTATGGCAATGGATTCCCCGGTCGGGCTTTTTGAAAAAGAGGAAGATTTCCACTTGTATCAAGACATCTTGTCTCGGGAAGGTTATGTCACGGAGTTTGAGGCCAGGCTTGTGGCAAAACTAGGCCGAGTATTTGATGCCCTGGCAACATCCAGCGTCATTAATGACGCTGAGGGTCAGATTAACAGCTATGTAGTCATCATAAGAGACATCACAAAGCGGAAAAAGGCACAGCAACAAGCCGATAAGCAAAATATCAGGCTCGCCGCTCTGAATGCCATCTCCATGACGGTGAATAGCAGTCTGGACTTAATTGAGGTACTCGATGCCACCATGGAAAAGATCGTGGAGATTATTGAGTGTGATAGTGTGAGGATCTATATGTTAGACAAAGAGAGAGGGGTCCTTAATCTCGTAGCTCACAAGGGGCTTTCAGATAATTTTGTCTCAAAGAGCTTTGTTAAGTCACGAGAAGTAGGGATTGGAATTCTGGGGCAGACTGTTGTTACATGCAACACCACGGTTGTGGACAACTTTCTCCGCTCACAGGACCCATACGTCGAGTTCATTGTCGAGGAAGGCCTACAGTCTACGGTCTATATACCCCTTGTCTCAAAGGGAAATCCCGTAGGAGCTATGTGCGTGTCCAGCCATCATGAATTTAAGTTGTCAGCCGATTATGTGGAATTCCTGACGGCCATCGGCAACGAGATCGGTCTGGCTATAAACAATGCAGACCTGTATGAGAATATCAAAAAGGCCTATCAGGAGTTAACCGAAGCCCAGGAACGAGTTATTCAGACAGAAAAACTGGCTTCCCTGGGTAAATTGGCGGCCACGATCGCACATGAGATAAATAATCCCCTTGCGGCGGTCCTGACTTATATAAGGTTGATGATGAAGATAATGAAGCGTGGCGATTTCATTGAGGAAAGACTTGAGGACATTTCTCGATACCTGGCCACCATGGAGTCCGAGACAGCCAGATGCGGAGATATTGTAAAAAACCTTCTGGCATTTTCACGTCATTCCAAGATCACCATTGAAAACAATCACATCGAAAAGATTATTGATAAGGCCCTTATTCTCATAACTCATGAACTGCAAATGAGGAAAATCAAACTGGTAGAAGAGATTGAACCGAATCTGCCCGAAGTGCGGTGCGATTTCAAGCAGATTCAACAGGCGCTTCTAGCTATTATGATAAACGCTTCAGAGGCCATGACAGAGGGGGGCATCTTGACCCTGGCGGCTAAACGCGACCCTCAAGGGAGATTTTTGGAGATCGTAATCTCCGATACAGGCTGTGGAATCTCCGAGGAAGATCTGAAGAATGTTTTTGAGCCGTTTTTCACGACAAAAGAAGAGGCTAAAGGGGTGGGTCTCGGGCTATCCGTAGTTTACGGCATTATCATCAAACATAACGGTTTCATAGACGTGGAAAGTGAGATTGGCAAGGGCACTACTTTCAGGATTCGTCTGCCCGTTGATTGACATGAATCGTAACTTTAGGGACGGGGACGAAATAACTTCCTCAAGTTGGCGCTCAGATTTAGGTTAGATTTGTTCGATCTGAAAACGCAAAACCGCAGGAATAGTCGAACTATTTTGAGGATTTTGTGTTTGAAGATCGGGCAAAGATGGCCTG
>DAOWME010000133.1 GCA_030643245.1 Deltaproteobacteria bacterium | reverse complement strand
GCGGGAATGACAATAAAGAAATAGTGCATAAAGTTCCGTCTTTCCCGCGAAGGCGGGAATCCAGTCGGGAAACGAAAAAAAATGAATTATCAATTTAATTCAAAAAGTGTAAACTACTTTTGATTTGTCATGAAGGATGCCCTTAATTGACATATTACTATATTATCGCCTCTATCTGAGAAAAGATCTGCCTATTCTTAAAATGCTTCATAGATATCGCCCCTGAGGGACAGGCGACTGAACAGGCGCCACAGCCTTTACAGAGAGAATCATTTATCCGGGAAATAAGAATGCCCGGTTCTACTTCCTCCAACTCGGGGGCTCCGTATTCGCATGCCTCCACGCACCGGCCACAACCGCGACAGGCAGAAGAATCCACTGTAGCGGTGATCACCTCTACCTTTACCTTGCCCTGAGCCATCTTTGTCATGGCGGATGACGCCGCGCCTTTTGCCTGGGCAACGGTGTCTGGGATATCCTTCGGGCTCTGGCAGCATCCCGCGATATAGATACCGTCCGATGCGGTATCAACGGGCCGCAGCTTCGGATGGGCCTCCTGAAAGAAACCGTCCGGGGATTGTGATATCTTCAGTAAGTTTTTCACTTCTCCTACGTCTCTTCTGGGGATTATACCCGTTGCAAGTACTACTAAATCCGCTTCCACATCAACCGGTTCTCCGAGAAGGGTATCCTCTGCCATTACCAACAAGCGATCTCCCTTTTTTATTATCTCCGATACATTTCCACGTATATATCTCACACCCTCCTCTCTGACCCGATCGTAGAACTCTTCGAAACCCTTGCCGAATGCCCTTATATCGATATAGAAAATCGTTAATCTTGCTTCAGGCAGCTTTTCATGGATGAGGTACGCCTGTTTTGCCGTATACATGCAGCAGACCCTTGAACAATACTCATTCCCTACGCTCTTGTCCCTTGAGCCCACGCACTGGACAAAGACAACATCTTTAGGGTCTTTCCCGCCTACAGCGATCTTCCCCTGTGTGGGTCCGCTGGAGGAAACGAGCCTTTCAAACTCCAACCCTGATAAAACATTATCGTACAGACCATACCCGTACTCGGGTTTTTCCGTGGCATCAAAAAGGTCAAAACCCGTTGATACCACTATCGTTCCCACCTGAAGCTCGATGATCTCTTCCTTTTGATCAAAATCTATGGCGTCCGATGGACAGGCATCCTTGCAGGCCGGAGACTTGCCACACTTCCCCTTCGTAAGAAAGAGACAATGCTCGGAATCTATTGTGTATTTGGACGGAACAGCGTATGGAAAGGGTATATAAGAAGCCGATCTCTTTCCTATACCCACATCGAATTCGGAAGTTATCCTGCCTTTCAGCCTGCATGCCTCTGCACACAACCCGCAGCCGGTGCACTTCACCATATCCACATACCTTGGGTTCTTCTTTACCTTGACTTCAAAGTTGCCTATATACCCTCCTACCTCAATCACCTCCGAATATGTCAAGAGTTCGATATTAGGATGTCGCTCTACCTCAACCATCTTTGGTGTCATAATGCAGGCTGAACAATCGAGCGTGGGGAAAGTCTTGTCCAGTTGGGCCATATGTCCGCCTATGGAAGGCTCTCTCTCCACAAGATACACCTGAAATCCCGCATCAGCGATATCCAGCGAGGCCTGAATACCTGCTATGCCTGCGCCGATCACCAAGGCTCGGGGTGCAATCTCCACCTCTTTCTCTTCCAGGGATTCGAGGAGCGACGCCTTTGCAACCGCAGCGGACACAAGCTTAATTGCCTTCTCAGTCGCATAGGTCTTGTCTTCGTGGACCCATGAGCATTGCTCCCTTATGTTTGCCATTTCAAGAAAATAAGGGTTAAGCCCGGCCTGTTGAATAGTCTTTCTAAAGGTCGGCTCATGCATCCTTGGAGAGCATGAAGCAACAACGACCCTGTTAAGCCCCTTTTCTTCGATGTCACTTCTCACAAGCGCCTGTCCTGGATCGGAACACATATATTTAAAGTCTTTACTGACAGTGACATTCGGGAGTTGAGATGCAGAATCCCTTACCTGCTCCACATTTACAGTAGCGGCGATATTAATCCCGCAATGACAGATATATACCCCGATCCTTATCTCTTCCGGTTCCATTTCTTCCTACTTGATTTAAAAAGTGTAATGTTTTTTCGTTTGATGCTCGGCATCCACGATCATGTTTGTTCCCGGTTGTTTGCTTCGTTTGCTCGTTACACGTAAGGGCCTGTCTTAAACCCATGTAATCCAATGAAAATCTATGCAGTTGTAACCAATGCTTAGTGCAGCAGTGTAGTTCATAACGAGCAACAAGAAGTAAACGGCCAGCAACTGAAATGCAGGAACGAAAAAAGGTTACACTCAGATGATTTCCGGATCTCAAATATCGTCAATCAGATCGCAAGCGTTACAAAATGTGGACCTGTGCAGTTGAGCAGGATTGCGTTAAGCTCCGGATGCTTGCTTCGTTTGCTTCTTATACGTAAGGACCTGGTCAACTTTTAAAATAGACATACGAGACTTTTCATCCCATTACACATTCAGCCTTATGCAAGACTGTAGTTCATAAGAAGCAAACGAAACAAGTAGGCGGCAAGCGGTAAACTTGACCAACTGCACAGCTTGCAAAATGTTGGCTGACTTTTTGTCCCCTACTCAGATTACTTTTCTTACTAATTCTGCGATATCCAGCACTTCTATAGATTCTTCCAAACCGCCGGTCTTCACCACATCTTCCAATGTCAGAAGGCAAAAGGGGCAAGCTGTGGCAAGGATTTCGGCCCCCACATCCATAGCCTCGCCCACCCTTATCTTTGCCAGCCTTTCTTCCGAATCCTCCGATTCCACCCACATCCTTCCTCCACCGCCCTCACAGCAGAGGCTTCTTTCCCTCGCCCGATCCATCTCCACAAGTTTTACACCCGGGATACTCGCAAGGATCTCCCGGGGCGGATCAAATACCTTGTTTTGCTTGCCTAGAAAACACGGATCGTGATAGGTGATGATCTTCTCGATTTTGCCGGAAAACCGAAGTCTGCCCTCTTCTATAAGGGATGAAAGCAATTCCGTGTAATGTTGAACCTCAAAGTCGGCGCCCTCATATTCGTTCTTAAACGTATTGTAACAGTGGGGAGAGGTCGTCACTACTTTACTGACACCATAGCTTTTGAATATCTCCATGTTTTCTTCTGCCAGGTACTCGAAGGTCCATGGATCACCCATCCTTCTGATCTCGCTTCCACAACACCCCTCCTCATTCCCGAGGGTCCCGAAATCCACCCCTGCCGCATTCAATATGTCAACGATAGCCCTCGCTACTTTTTGGAGCCTTGCATCATACGCAGGCGTGCAACCCACAAAATAAAGTATGTCCGCCCCTTCCGATATGTTTTTCAGACCAAGTCCCTCTGCCCATTCCGACCTCTTCTCAGCGCCTATCTTCCAAGGGTTTTTGTGGACCGCTATGCTTTTCAACGCATCCCTTATTGGAGGGGGTATTCGGCCGTCCTCCACCATAAGCTGCCGCAGCCCGGTGACAAGCCCTACAGTGTCTACCCCTTTGGGGCACTTGTTCAAACATGCCGAACATGTCGTACAATCCCATATGCCCTCTCTCTCAAATACAACCTTCGCCATATCCTTATCAAAGGCATCGTATATGAACTTCCTGATGTTGAAATGGGACTTCCTGAACATGGGGCACCCACCGGAACACTTTCCGCACTGGATGCACCGAAAGACATAGTACTGCTCAGCAAAACTTTGTAGTTCGTTCTCTGTCAACGCACGTCCTCTCACTTCTTTGTGGGTATGGGTGTGGCACCAAAGGGACCGGATAGACATGGGCAGTGCGAGTATCAGCGTCAATCAATCGTGAGGCCTGGAGTTGACTTACCCTTAAGTTCTCCCCCACCCCTTCAGTACTTGAGTCGGTATGTAGCCGGACTACCGATCATCGGAACTAAAGCGTGTGGACTCCCTTGCATCTTTGATAGAGGGTGATGACGACTTTTTGTAAAGATTTATGAATATAGGAAAGTTTTCGGTGTGTGTCAAGAGGAAATCTTACTGGCAACATCAGAGACGCATAGAAATCAGAAATTTTGAAACTCAATTATGAGCTACAAATGGCTTAGGGGCAGATTTCAAATGAGTTTCAAAATTTCTGTCAGTGTCAGAGACTTATTTCCAAGTTTTCTTAAGAATTATCCTTGTATCCACTATGGTGATACCATCCTCGTGCGCGATCACGGGGTTCATGTCCATCTCTTGAATCTGAGGATACGCTTCAATAACCTCTGAGACGGTTAGGAGCAAAGTGCTTATCGCCCGCTTGTCAACCGGGGGTCTCCCGCGAACGCCATTGAGAATCGGGTATGATTTTATCTCTGAGATCATACTTTTTGGGGCGATTCGAGATATGGGAAGGACGCGAAACGAAACGTCCTTCAAAACTTCGACGAGAATGCCGCCGATCCCGAACATAATCACCGGACCGAACTGTTCATCGATCTTCGTTCCGATGATTATCTCGACACCCTCGCCGGCCATACGCGAAACGATGATCCCCTTTATGTCGGCTTTATCGTTGTATTGCCTGGCATTCTCCATAATTTTCTTAAAGCAAATTCTCACCTCTTCTTCGGTCTTAACGTTGAGTTTAACGCCACCTGCATCAGTTTTATGGAGGATATCAGGTGATACGATCTTCAAAGCCACTTCACTGCCCAGTTCCTTTGCGATTTTCACTGCCTCATCAGCGTTCTCAGCCAGCCGATCGAGAGATACCGGGGCGCCGTGCAGTTGCAACAGCTGCTTGCCCTCATGCTCCAGGAGGACATTTCTTCCCTCTTTTCGTGCATTGCTGATAATCGCTTCACCTTCCTCTTTCGCCTTGGCTCCCCACTTAAAGACAAAGCTGGCCTTGTTGTAACGCTCCGCTGAATGGTGACCATGCTGAGACAACACCGCGATAGACTTGCAGGCAATGTCCAACGAGTCGTACACTGGGATTTCGTAATATCTCAATAGTTCCAGTGAGTGAGGTTTTGCAAAATTATAGAGACTATGGAGCACAATAGGTTTCCCGGTTTCTTTTACCAGCTTTCCCATCTGGTGTGCCGCATCCTCCTCAATGAACTTGAGTCTTTCAGCAAATCGTATGCCGTATCCTCCAAATAGTCCGACGATGAGCAAACCCCCGATATGTTTATCTTCCAAGAGTATCCTTGCACAGTCAGCAAAAATGGCCGGATTGGAGTCAGTGCCGCCTGCAACATCTATTGGGTTATGTACCGAGGCATTCTGCGGCAGCACCTCCCTTAGTCGGGCCTGAGTTTTTTTCTTAAGTGTCGGCAGTTTCACCCCGTGGTCGGTGAGCAGGTCCGCGGCGATGGTAGCATGCCCCCCTCCATCAGCAAGAATTGCCACCCGATTATTGTATATAAGTGGAAGGCTTGAGAGCACCTCCGCAGCCGGGAAAAGTGCGTCATAATTTTCGATATTAATTATCCCTGCGCGTTCAAAGGAAGTCCTGGCTACTTCTGATATCCCCGCAAGTGCTCCGGTATGGGAACCCGCCGATTTCTTTCCTGTGACTGACCGACCGCTTTTCAAGAGAACGATCGGTTTCTTAGTTGTTGTCTTATACGCCTGTTGAAGGAATTTCCGTCCGTCCCGCAACCCTTCCACATAGATCAAAATTACCTTGGTATTCGGGTCGTTCTCGAAGAATTCGAGATACTCATGGAACTTTACGTCTGCCTCGTTACCCACGCCTACGTAATAGGAAAAGCCCTTTTGGCTTTTCAGTTTTGCTTCCGTGATAAGGTTGAGGGCCACGTTCCCGCTCTGAGTAAGGAGCGCGATATTCCCCCTTGGAACGTCTTTTAATCCCACAAGGTTCATGTTTCTGTGCACATTTATAATACCCGAGGTATTGGGGCCGATTATTCGAATGTTGTACTGCGTCGCAGTATGGACAATTTCGGTCTCAAGTCTTCTCCCCTCTTCACCAAATTCCCCGAACCCACCGGCGACAATTACCGCCCCTGCTATTCCTTTTCTGCCGCAGTCCCTGAGAACGGACGAGACGGTCCTAGCCGGCGTGGTAATTAATGCCAGATCCACATGTTTCTCTATGTCAAGGACACTCTTATGACATTTCATCCGGAGAATTCTGTCCACGCGCGGATTAACGGGATATATTTCCCCTTCATACTTATCATCCAGGAGTGTTCTTATTGCTTGAAATCCCCGCTTCTTTTCATCTAACGATGCCCCTACAATTGCCACGGATTGGGCGTTGAATATCCTTTCCAGCCCCATTTTACTTCCCCTTGTACACAGGTTTTCGTTTCTCATTAAAGGAACGTATTCCCTCATGCCAGTCTTCAGTATCCATGCAAGAAATGATCGCCTCCGCCTCCAAAATCAGAATCGTATCAATGTCCAGTCCGGGGGGGTGCTGCAAACGCTTTTTTGCCAGCTCCATCGAGATGGGCGCCTTCTCGGAAAGCTCTTTTGCAAAGGCATTGGCCTCAGGCATCAGTTCCTCTAGAGGAAGGCTTTTCAGGGCCAATCCCATACTCACAGCGGTTTCGCCATTAACAACCCTTCCCGAATAGACAAGCTCCTTCGCCCGAGTAAGGCCGACAATCCGGGGAAGGTGGTATGTTACCCCTCCACCTACGAAGCTCCCGAGACCGGTTTCCGGAAAGGCAATAGTAGCGTCATCTGCCATGAAGATAAAGTCGCAGCTCAGCGCCATCTCTGCGCCCGCGCCCCGGGCCGGGCCGTTGAGAGCCGCGATGACCGGTTTGGGAAATGTATATATGTCTCGTGTTGTTTCATGAGCCAGCATTATGTAACCTCTCTTCTGTGCATGGCTTCGTTCACCGGCAGAATGCTTTTTCAAGTCGGCGCCTGCACAAAAGGCCTGTTTTTCGACATTGCCTTTTTTCAAGACTGAACCGGTAAGAATAAGCGCGCGAATTGCCGGATCAGAACGAGAACGGTCGAGAACATCCTGAATCTCCAAATACATCTCTTCAATTACGGCGTTCATACGCTCCGGACGGTTGAGCCGGATGGTGCCTACACAGCCATCTTGACTATACTTGATCGTGCTATAATTCATCATTAAACTCCTGACGTGAACGTATAGGAAATCCCATTTATTATGGCATCCTTCATTTGCCTGTTTACACTTTTCAAGGATGCGAACGCTAATAGACAAATTTTGGGCTGATGAAAGTTGCCCATCACAATGCTTTTTGGTTTCTGTTTCAGGTGTCAGGAAAGCGGAACACAAGGCCTGAACACTGACACCTGAAACCTGGAGCGATACAAGTAAAGTGTAAACTAACTTTTTGGTATATATGAAGGATGCCTTTATTATCAGCGTTTCAAGGCAATAACGACACCACCAGTTAGTGCCAATCCATAAATGAGCTTCTGCTAAAATGGGCACCTACAAGTTTCCAATTGTCTATTTTTTCACACATGCATCCCTTCACGTCAAGCAAAATCTGAGTGCCGGGTTTGCGGAAGGATTCAGGCAATATTTATGCCAGTGTGTTTTTATGCTCATTCATAAATGCTTGAGTTTTCGAAAAATAGTTGGTCAAAAAAACAAGGATTTGGAATGATTTTTGCCACACAGGTATTCTAAAAGTATTATAGATGAAAAGTATACGGTACTACCGGACGTCATTCCCGCGAAGGCGGGAATCCAGAGGTAACAATGGAAAAGCAGTTTTATGTTTACCTTTTGGCAAGCAAGCGGAATGGCACATTATATACCGGGGGGACGAGGGGACGAGGGGGACGTTCCTCAGTTTATAAGTTTGTATCGTCAAGAAGTGAATATTGACCTTCCTTTGCGATTTTTTCACCACGTTTAATAGATAAACTCACGGCTGGTTGAGATAATTTCAGTTTATGTGAAAGTTCCGACATCCGTATTCACAGCTCCCTGACAGCCCATTAGGGACGGGGACGAAATAACTTCCTCAAGTTGGCGCTCAGATTTAGGTCAGATTTGTTCGATCTGAAAGCCCAAAACCGCAGGAATAGTCCGACCTATTTCGAGGATTTTGTGCTTGAAGATCGGTCAAAGATGGCCTGAAGATGAGATGCACAAATGGGGAAGTTATTTCAGCCTCGTCCCTTAGGCTATGAGAAGTTTTTCCAAATGGTT
>DAOWME010000239.1 GCA_030643245.1 Deltaproteobacteria bacterium | reverse complement strand
TTATCTTGTTCTACCATACCCTTGGCTTGGCCCGACCCCAGCCCCCGCCCCCAGCCCCCCAGCCCCCCCCCACAGGCCACCAGGACAGGCCACCAGGCCATCGCAAAACCTGATCTTTATCATTTAACACCAGCAAGTGCCTGAGCAATATTGTAGCAATAGTCTCCCATTTTTTCAAAGGCCGTGAGCATGTCAATCAAAATCAGCCCTGGATCAACCGTACATATGCCCGTCTGGAGGCGCATATGGTGGCTTTCTCGCATCTCTTCTCTCATGCGGTTGACATTATCTTCAATTTCCTGGGCCTGGGGCATAATGCTCGTATCTTCGCGCTGTATAGCGTTTAACATAAGGGTCAGGAATCGTCTGACCTCGTTGGATATTTTTTCGTAATCACGCAACCCTCCTTCGGAAAAATGTAGATCATTCTCAAAAAGATCTTCTTCCAACTCCGCTATGTTTTCTATAGCATCGCCGATTCTTTCCAGATTATTGATCATTCGCATTAAAGATGCCACCTCTTTTGACTCTTCCGCCATTATTTGCCTCTGCATAACCCGCACAAGAAATTGGGTTATCTCCCTCTGAAGACTATCAATGGCGTCTTCCCTCTTTCTCCATTTGGCGAGTTCCTTAAGCCTCCGCCCCTTAAGCGAGTTGATTACGTCATCATACATAATCTGAACAATCTTACTCATTCTTATTACTTCCGCCCTGGCCTGTGCCAGGGCTATAGAAGGGATATCTATAAACTTGGAGTCCAGGTATTGAATGTGGTAAAGCTCATCCAGCTCCTTTTCTTCTCTCTTATGCGGTGTCAGCCAGATGGCCACCTTTACCAGGTACGGGAGGATTAACAGGAAGAACAAGGCGTTGACTACATTGAACATGGTATGAGCGTTGGCAATATATCTGGCAATATTCGGTTTTTCTCCAGCCATAATATGGTCCGGCGGTCCAACGCCTAAAAATGAGGTTGTGATCCACAAGACCAACTTTATAAATAGCGGGAAGAAGAGGATCACATTCATAACGCCAATGAGGTTAAAAAGGGTATGGGCCCTCGCAGTCCTATGGGCATTAATATTAGCTCCGATGCATGCCAATTCTGCTGTAATAGTAGTGCCTATATTGTCACCGAGAATCACAGCTACGCCGGCCTCAAATGTCAACAGCCCCTGGCTTGCAAGGACCATTGTTATACCTACCGTAGCGCTCGAGCTTTGCAAGATCATGGTAAGGACTGTTCCAATCGCTACGCAAAGCAGGACACCTACTATAGTACTGGTGTTAAATTTGGTAAAGAAAGAGATAAATACTTCACTTTCCTTCAAGGGGGCAAAGCCGGCCTTCATAGTACTCAGTCCATAGAACACCAAGCCAAAACCCACGAGGACATCCCCCACATACACCCATTTCCTCCGTCCTACAAAGAATTTCAAGAAGACTCCGGCTCCGATGGCGGGCAGCGCATAAGACTGTATATTGAAGGCGATAAGCTGGGCAGTGACTGTTGTGCCGATATTTGCGCCCAGAATCACACCAATGGCTTGAACCAGAGTCATAAGACCGGCATCCACAAAGCTGACCAGCATGACCGTAGCGGCGCTGGAGCTCTGGATGATGCTAGTAACAAGTAACCCAACCGTACAACCAATAAAGCGATTGTTGGAGACCAGACTCAGAATCTGACGTATTCTCTTTCCGGCAACCTTTTGGAGCCCCTCCGACATGATCTTCATGCCAAAAAGAAACATCCCAAGACCGCCGATGGACTGAAAAATAATCAATTTCATGCCGTATTCCTGCCCAACATGTGAAAGGAAGAGTTAAGATCTTGTTCTTTGTCGGTCACAATATTTTTCGAAAAGTTACGAAATATGGATAATGATATGAAAATAATGATATGAAAATAAACATTATTTGATCTCGTTCCCACCCTCCTGCGTGGGAACGAGAGACGAAAAATAAACATTATTCATCTTCACCATCAAATAATAGGGGATATTTAACTTGGAATAGGGTAAATTTCCTGGAAATTAACATGGGGTGGGTTGATGCTTCTCGATAGAAACTTCTCATTTTAGGGAGAGAGTATAAAGATATTGTAGTTGTTTGTCAAGCTAATTACCCCACACCTTCTCAAAGAGAGAGGAGGTAAAAGAGATGTCAAACAGAAGAGATTGGGACAAAGTTGGAAGGGTCACAATAAAATTTGATAAAAAAAGGGGTCCCTTCCGGTTTTATGGCAAGGGAACCCCTTTGTAAAGAGTCAGCCTGAAACGAAGGTCTAAATATCGTAATAGAGAGCGAACTCCCAAGGATGTGGACGCAAATCAATCTCCCGTACTTCTCTGGTCATTTTATAGTCGATCCAGGTCTCAATCACGTCTAAAGTAAATACATCCCCAATCAGCAAAAACTGGTGGTCTGTCTCAAGGGCCTCCAAAACGGCACGCAGAGATCCAGGCGTTTGGGGTACCTTTGCCAGCTCTTCCGGCGGCAGATCGTAGATATCCTTGTCCAGCGGATCACCAGGGTCAATCTTATTCTTGATCCCGTCAATCGCAGCCATGAGCATGGCCGAGAAAGCGAGGTATGGATTGCAACTCGGATCAGGGCAGCGGAACTCAATCCGCTTGCTCTTAGGCGACATAGAGTACATGGGTATACGTACTGCAGCGCTACGGTTACGCTGGGAATAAGCCAGATTTACCGGGGCCTCAAAACCAGGGACCAGTCTCTTGTAGCTATTAGTAGTCGGGTTTGTAAAGGCCAATACGGCCGGAGCATGTTTCAGAAGTCCCCCGATGGCATACATGGCCATTTCCGACATACCGGCATATCCATCGCCCGCGAACAGGTTTTGGCCCTCTTTCCAGATTGATATATGAACATGCATACCGCTGCCGTTATCGTTAAAGAGTGGCTTAGGCATAAAGGTTACTGTTTTGTTGTACTTCCGTGCCACATTCTTGATCACATACTTATATTTCAAGAGGTTGTCCGCCATCTCCACCAGGGGGGAAAAGCGCATATCGATCTCCGCCTGCCCTCCGGTGGCAACTTCGTGGTGCTGAGCCTCTGTGGCAATTCCTATCTTCTCCATGGTCAACACCATCTCGCTTCGGATATCTTGCTGGCTGTCTGCAGGAGGTACAGGGAAGTACCCCTCCTTATAGCGAGGCTTATAACCGAGGTTAGGGCCTTCGATCCTCCCGGTATTCCAGCGACCCTCCACGGAATCGATATGGTAATAGCCCTCGTGCTCATTTTGATCAAACCTGATGTCATCGAATATAAAAAACTCTGCTTCCGGACCAAAATAGCTGGTTTCCCCAATACCGGAATTCTTCAGATAGTTTGCCGCCTTGCGCGCAATATTGCGAGGATCGCGGGAATAGTCTTCTCCGGTGATGGGGTCGCAGATATTACAGGTCATAACAAGTGTCTTTGCCGCAAAGAAGGGATCGATGAAGGCAGTCTCCGGGACGGGCTTAACAAGCATATCGGACTCATTGATCGCCTGCCATCCCCTTATACTGGAACCGTCAAAACCGAGGCCTTCCTCAAATGTTGATTCCTCAATCTCCCTTACCGGCACAGAGAAATGCTGCCAGAGACCCGGAAAATCCATAAATCTAAGATCCACTATCTCCACATTTTCTTTTTCAATCATCTCCAGCACATCTTTAGATGTCTTTGTTTCGCTCATTTATTTGTTTCCTCCTTTCCTGATCTATTTGTACGAAGTTCTTCAATAATATCCTCACAACAGCAATCCCAATTCGTTTCCGTCCGGAAATGGCCCTTTTTGGGTCCAGGCCGAATAACATTCTCATAGATCTTCATGGCAGCAATAGTCATGCCAAACCTTCAAAGCGCATACTCGTTATCCCGGAATGGCCGTGAAGACACGACCCACCAAACAAGACTTTCACACCTGTAAAACTCTCTAAAAAAATAACTTCTCAATAAGTTCGGGTAATAAGGGACGGGGACGAAATAACTTCCCCATTTGTGCATCTCATCTTCAGGCCATCTTTGCCCGATCTTCAAACACAAAATCCTCAAAATAGGTCAGACTATTCCTGCGGTTTTGCGCTTTCAGATCGAACAAATCTAACCTAAATCTGAGCGCCAACTTGAGAAAGTTATTTCGTC
>DAOWME010000015.1 GCA_030643245.1 Deltaproteobacteria bacterium | reverse complement strand
TTTTTCCCCTGAGCTGCGTTCTCCTCAGGTTTCCGCCTGCGACGTACGATCATGTATGCCTCGGCGCAAACCGTCGTGCGGCCTTGCTCAGAGAAAAAATTGCTCATTTCTGAATTGGAAACCAACTCGTGCCCTTTTCTCAAGAAGTCCATTTATGGATGGACACTAGTTAAAGCTATGGCAGAGAGAACGGAGATAATAGCCCAGGATTTTTTCCCTCAGATAGCAGAGAGAATTATTAAGAAAGAGATAGAAAAGCTCAAAGAAGCAGAAGATTGACACATGTCACAACTGATCGCTTATTTGAGATCCCAAATATTACATTTATTGTACCGTGTCAGGGGGTTATATTAATCCCCTTTTTCAGTTTTAGGTCTTTGAATGTAGTACCTTTATTTTCCCTGACCTAACAGCAGGTATCTCATTTCCCTCTTACCCCGCCAAGGAATGGGGATTCCTGAGCCATATAAGAAGGAGATTGCTGATCGTGGAAGTTCTCGAAAAAGGTTATGACCCGGCTACGGTGGAGGACAAGTGGTCGGACTACTGGATCAAAAATGGTTGCTATAGGGCCGATGTAAATCGTCCAGGGGAAACCTTTTCCATTGTTATCCCCCCTCCGAATGTCACAGGATCCCTCCATATGGGACATGCACTGAATACCACCTTGCAGGACATCATCGTCAGATTCAAAAGGATGGAAGGATTTAATGTGCTGTGGATGCCTGGGATGGATCATGCAGGGATAGCTACTCAAAATGTTGTGGAAAAGAAGCTGGCTCAAGAGGGGGTTAACCGCCATTCCTTAGGCAGAGAGAGGTTTATTGAGGAAATATGGAGGTGGCGCGAGGAATTTGGGGGAATAATCATAAATCAACTCAAAAAGTTGGGAGCTTCCTGCGATTGGACTAGGGAACGGTTCACCATGGATGAAGGGCTGTCGAAGGCTGTCAGGGAGGTCTTTGTCAGACTTTACCATGAAGGCCTGATCTACCGGGGAGATTACATAATCAACTGGTGCCCTAGATGTCATACCGCCATATCTGACCTGGAGGTGGACTACGAGGAAACCGAAGGACATCTGTATTACATAAAATATCTTATTCATGATAGCAAGAAATCAATGATCGTTGCCACTACCCGTCCTGAGACCATGTTAGGTGACACTGCCGTGGCTGTGCACCCAAACGACGAACGATACAAGGAGTTAGTCGGAAAGACGGCCATTCTCCCCATAATGGACAGAGAGATTCCTATAATCGCGGACGAATATGTGGACAAGAAGTTTGGAACAGGGGCGCTTAAGGTTACACCAGCCCATGATCTAAATGATTTTGAGATGGGGCTGAGACATGACCTGGAAATAATAAAGGTAATTGACGGGGAAGGCAGGATGAATGCTAATGCCGGTCCATACAAAGGCCTGGATAGGTTTAAGTGTAGAAAAGAGATAATAGGGAAATTCCAAAGAGATGGGATACTGAAGAAGAAAGAGCTCTATACGCATAACATAGGACATTGTTACAGATGTAAGACCATCATCGAGCCCGCACTGTCCAGGCAGTGGTTTATAAGGATAAAACCCCTGGCAGATCCAGCCATTGAAGCGGTTAAGAACGGCAAGATCAGGATTATCCCCAAATCTTGGGAAAAGACGTACTTTGAGTGGATGAATAACATAAAAGACTGGTGTATTTCGCGCCAAATCTGGTGGGGGCACAGAATACCCGCTTGGCATTGCAACGATTGTGGGGAAGTTATCGTATCAAGGGAGGATCCTACTCATTGTTCCAAGTGTCGGAAGTCTGATCTAACCCAAGATACTGACGTGCTTGACACATGGTTCAGCTCGGCTCTGTGGCCTTTCTCCACCATGGGTTGGCCTGAGAAGACAAGAGAACTGGAACTCTTCTACCCCACATCTCTTCTGGTAACAGGCTTCGATATCCTGTTCTTTTGGGTTGCGAGAATGATAATGATGGGGATTAAATTTATGGGAGAAATTCCCTTTAAGGATGTATACATCCATGCCCTCGTCCGAGATGTTGAAGGCCGGAAGATGAGCAAGTCCAAGGGAAATGTTGTCGACCCTTTGGATATAATAGAGAAATATGGGGCGGACGCATTCCGTTTCACCCTGGCCGCATTTGCTGCCCAAGGCAGAGATGTCAAGCTTTCAGAGGAAAGGATCGGTGGTTATCGAAATTTTGCCAATAAGATATGGAATGCTTCAAGGTTCGCACTGATGAGCATGGAGGGATACAACGACAGTCTCGTAGACAAACACGGGATTGAATTCACCCTATGTGATAGATGGATATTGTCCAGACTGAACCGGGCCATTGGCGGGGTCAAAGATGCCTTGGAAAATTATAGGTTAAATGAGGGAGCTCACATTCTTTACCAATTCGTGTGGCATGAATTCTGCGATTGGTATATTGAGCTGATAAAGCCCTACCTGTACCAGGAGGAAGACACAAAGCTGAAATCGAGCACGCAATACGTTCTTATGAAGGTTCTCGATACGGTATTATGTCTGCTTCACCCTTTTATGCCTTTCATAACGGAAGAGATCTGGGAGAACCTCCCAAACAGTGATGGCAGCATCACAACACACCGGTATCCAAAGTCAGATTCCACGCTGATAGATGACGAAGCGGAAGCCGAGATGGGTTTGATTATGAATATAATTGGCAACGTTCGAAATATTAGAGGAGAGGTGAACGTGCCGCCCGCCAAGCAGATCGAGGCGATCCTGTATTCTGAAGACGAGAAAATAGTGGGAGAGCTTGAAAGGAATAGTGACCACATTAAACATCTGGCAAGCGTCAAGACCCTTTCTGTCTCCTCAAGGAGAGAAGAATACAAATCTGTGGCTACGGCTGTGGTGGACAAGGTAGAGATATTTGTCCCTTTAGAAGGGATAATCGACTTTCATGAGGAGGAGAAGAGGCTGGAAAAAGAGAGAAATAAGATTGAAAAAAAACTCATGCTAACTAACAAGAAACTCTCCAACGAGGACTTCCTAACTAAGGCTCCACCACATATAATAGAAAAGGAACGTGCTGAAAGTACACGATTGATCGAAAAGAAGGGGAAATTGGAGGAAGGAATCCGGAAGATGCAAGAACTGCAGAGAGGTGACTAACGCCGCCAATCCGTGATATGTGGCATAACCTGCAAGGCATCCTTTATAAGAACTGAGAAATGAAAGATGCCACCCACACATTTAAAAATCTAATGTTTGAAATTGATAGATTGATAAAACTCGCACTCGATGAAGATATAGGTATTGCAGATGTTACCACTTCATCTACAGTTGAACCTGGTGTGCAAGGGAAAGCCCAGGTGGTGGCAAAAGAGGAGATGATTCTGGCCGGTATTGATACATTCCACAAGGTCTTCACATTCCTGGATCGCAGAGTAGCGTTCAATAAACTCTTCAAAGATGGCGACCATGTGATTGGTGGCAGCCTAATTGCTGAGATTTCATGCGATGTGGTGAACCTGCTCCGTGGAGAAAGGGTTGCCTTGAATTTCCTCCAGCATCTATCAGGTATTGCATCTTTGACCCACAAGTATGTGCGGAAAATAAAGGACTACGGCGCAGAAGTCGTAGATACGCGGAAAACAACACCTGGTTGGAGGGCCCTTGAAAAGTATGCCGTCAAGATGGGTGGTGGAAGGAATCATCGTAGTGGTCTATTTGATGGGGTTCTGATAAAGGACAATCATATCAAAGTCTGCGGTGGCATTCGCAAGGCTATTACCCGGGCCGTATCCAGCATCCCGCACACCTTCAAGATAGAAATTGAGGTCAAGGATCTCGGTGAAGTGAGAGAAGCCATTGCGTCCGGTGTTGAAGTTATCATGTTGGATAATATGAACACAAAGGAGATGGAGGAAGCAGTACGGATTATAGGTAAGAGGGCCATAGTGGAAGCATCGGGGGGAATAAACCTCGATACTATATTAGACGTTGCCAAAACCGGTGTTAATCTTATATCAGTGGGGGCACTCACACATTCAGCCACGGCCTGCGATATAAGCATGAATATCGTAAGCATGGAGGATGCCGGGTAGCGCACATCTCTGTGCGCTTCATGCCAGGCTTTTTGGGAACTCACCTTACCCGATGTATAGGTTTTCAGATATTAAATCGTCCCCGTCCCTAAGTCGTACATTTTCAGTACGTCGTCGAGGATTCCGACCGATAACGCAGTAAAATTTAATATATGGAAGTCTATAGGAGAAAAGAAGAGATGTTACTGGTTATTGATGTTGGAAATACCAACACTGTAATAGGGGTCTTTGATGGGGACAAAGTTGTCCATGATTGGAGAATCAGGACAGAAGAAGAACGTACAGTGGACGAGTACGGAATCTTGATTTCAAATCTCTATTTCTCCAGCAAGATGACCTTAAGTGATATCACAGCTGTAGCCATCTCGTGCGTTGTCCCTCCCCTGCTTACGACTATTGAAAAGTTATGTAAAAAATACTTCAACCTTAAGCCACTGATTGTAGAACCGGGGGTTAAGACAGGGATGCCCATATACTACGACAACCCTAAGGAGGTTGGCGCAGATAGGATAGTCAATGCAGTAGCTGCCTATACAAGATACAAGAAGAGCGTTATTGTCGTCGACTTTGGAACTGCCACGACCTTCGATTATATATCGGGGAATGGTGAATACCACGGAGGGGCTATTACCCCTGGGATCACGATTTCCAGTGAGGCTTTATTCCAGAGGGCCTCCAAGCTTCCCCATGTTGAATTGGTGAAGCCCAAGTCGGTCATCGGCAAGGATACTGTGACTAGTATGCAGGCGGGGATTGTTTTCGGCTATGCAAGCTTAGTGGATGGCATCGTAGGAAGAATAAAAAAGGAGGTTAAATCGAACCCCAGGGTCATTGCCACAGGAGGATTGGCCTCTCTCATCGCATCAGTATCGGAGACGATCGATGATGTTGACGATTACTTGACTCTGGAAGGTTTGAGGATAATTTACGAAAGGAATAGATGATAAGGGACGGGGAATGAGAGTTACCCCGTTGGATATTGAGCAGCATCGGTTCAAGGTCAGGTTCAGGGGATTCGACAGGAAAGAAGTGACGGTCTTTTTGGAGCTTATATCCAACGAGATTGAAGACTTAATAGGAGAGAATAACGCTCTGAAAGAGGATCTTGGGGAGAAGGATGACATACTAAACGCGCATAAAGAGAGGGAGAAACATATTAGTGAATCTATTGTCGCGAGTCAGAAAATAGCAGAGGACATGAAGTTGAATGCATAGAAAGAGGCAGGATTGATTATTTCTGAGGCAGAGATAAAATCAGAGAAAATTATTGAGAAGGCCAATCAAGAATTGGCAAACATCAGGAATGGAATCCTTGACCTAAAGAAACAAACGGTGCAATTTGATTCCGCTATGAGGTCCTTGATAGAAACCCATCTCAAGATGCTGGATATTGAAAGAGAAGAGATTGAAAAGGATGGCTGAGCACAGTGTTACGCGTCAACGAAACTGATCGTGGGGTCGTATTTGAGGTTTGGGTACAACCCAAATCAGCCAGGAATGAAATCAGAGGGCTTAAAGGAGACGCCCTCAGAGTGAGGGTCACCTCTCCTCCCATCGAGGGTAGGGCAAATAAGGCCTGTACCGGTCTTCTGGCAAAGGAACTCGGTATCGGCAAATCACAGGTGGAAATTATCGGAGGCCTTAAATCCCGAACAAAGCTAGTGAGGGTAACAGGTATTACGCCAGATAAGATAAGACGAATAACAGAGGGGAAAAATTAATAAGAGTCAGGATAGCCCTGTCCTTAACACCTGAACCATTTCATGGTGAATGTTTCCATTGCTGGCAAGGATCTCTTTAGAATAGATGTCAAAATTTCCTCCTTTAAAATCCGTCACCATCCCCCCGGCTTCTCTGACAATTAAACTGCCGGCAGCAACATCCCAGGGTGATAGCTTAAGTTCCCAAAAACCATCAAACCTCCCCATAGCAACATAGCACAGATCCAGAGCGGCGGAGCCCGGTCTTCTAATTGCCTGGGCCCTCATCATAAAGTTTTTGAAATGAATAAGATTGTTGTTCTCACTTTCTCTTATGTCATAGGGGAAACCGGTTGCCAACATACTGTGCGTCAATCTGTCGGCAGAAGAGATTTGTATATCTCTGCCATTTAACCACGCCCCCTTCCCCTTTTCTGCCGTAAACAGCTCTTCCAATACAGGATTGTATATGACACCAAACATGATATCCTGTCCCTTTTCCAAAGCTATTGAGACGCAGAAGCATGGATATCCATGGGCATAGTTGGTAGTCCCGTCCAAGGGGTCTATTATCCATTTATAAGAAGACGGGCTCTCTTGACCTTTTCCCTCTTCTGCCAGTATCTGATGATCCGGGTACTCATCCCTGATAGCCTCAACAATTATTTCTTCTGACATTCTGTCAACGTCCGTGACCAGGTTTATCTCACCTTTGAAATCAATTTCAAGAGGCCTTCCCAAGTTTTCTTTTAAGATTTTCCCGGCCTCCCTGGCAGCGTTTACAGCAACTTCGACCATATCTTTCATGTCTATCCTCCAGTATTCAGAACAATGCGCACGAGTAATATAAAAGTCAATGTCTGAAAAAGATGTATATTTAGGCATCCTTCATACATCAGTTTACACTTTTGAAATTATGGCTGCTTCATCTGTGCCGAGACCGTTTTTTTATTAGAAAGTGTAAACTACTTTATAGCTTTTATGAAGGATGCCTATATTTAGAAGATATTACCAAAAAAGTTAAAATTTCACAATAACCTGTCTCGGTCCTTCCTGCCTTGACTTTTGCACTATCGATGTGCTATAAGGCTTGTCAAATGATACAGATGTCCGTTTAGAAACATCAATTCTAATGCGTGCCCATCCATAAATGGCGGAGGAGAACCATGAGATTGAAAGACAGGGTCGCTGTAATCACCGGGTCGAGCCGGGGAATGGGGAGGTTGGTGGCTTTAGAGATGGCAAAGGAAGGAGCTAAAGTAGTCATCAATGGTACAACCCCTGAACCGGTGGACGAAGTAGTAAAAGCAGTCAGCGCACTGGGTGGACAAGCTGCGGCAAACTATGATTCCGTCACCACCATGGAGGGCGGGAGGGGAATAATTGAAGCAGCGATTGATAATTTTGGGAAGATTGATATCCTGGTAAACAATGCCGCTATTACAAAGGACAGGGTACTTCTCAAAATGACGGAAGAGGAGTGGGATTCCGTCATTGCCGTGGGTTTGAAGGGGGTTTTCTCATGCACTAAGGCTGCCATAGGGTATATGAAGGAGCAGAGATACGGGAGGATAATAAATGTCGCTTCTTCCGCCGGGATAGCAGGAAATGCGGGTCAGACAAATTACAGCGCAGCTAAGGGCGGCGTGATTGCTTTTACCAAGGCATGTTCTAAGGAACTGGGAAGGTACAACATTACCGTCAATGCTGTGGCCCCATCCCATAAAACCAGAATGTACGATAGTGTGCCTGAGGATGTCTTCAAAAAGATAATAGCCGCGCGATCACTTGGAAGGATGTCCGAACCAGGGGAGATCCCCCCGATTTTCATATTTCTTGCATCCGATGATGCCAGCTATATCACGGGCCAGTTTATGGGAGTTGATGGTGGGCTTTCTTTATAGATACTCATACATGGAAGGACACAAACATAAAACTCTGCCGTTCAATCCAGGTAAGAAGGGAATTGCGGTGCTGGCCTTCCTGGCTATTGGGGTTATAAGCGCAGGTATCCTTTTCTTTTCGATCGTTTCAAACCATGCGGTAGTTCGGTATACAGAAGAAGGAGAATCAGACTGGTCCAAAGGGAGGCAGCTTTCACTCCATCAAAAACCCTCACCTCCAAAGAAGACCAAAAGCATAGAGAAAAGTCTTGCGAGAGATGATACGCTTTACTCCATACTTATAGACAAGCACATATCCCCGGGAGAAATTTCCGATCTGTTAAGGGCATCAGAGGGGATACACAACTTGGGCAAGATAAAACCCGGGAACACCTTAAAACTCGAGATAAACACTGTCGATAGCACCATTCGTTGTCTCAAATATGAGATTGACAAGGACCACGTATTGGTGGTGGAGAGAACAGCGAATGGCTTTTCTGCAAAAAAAGAAACGATTCAATACGACATAAAGGTCTCTGCCAAAAGTGGTGTGATTTCCAGTTCCCTTTTTGATGCTGTTCTCAATGCGGGGTTAGCCTCCTTGGTTGCCTTAGATCTGTCAGACATCTTTATGTGGGATATCGATTTCGATGCAGACATACGACAAGGCGATCTGTTCAAGATACTCCTTGAACAGAAATATAGAGATGGAAATTGTGTGGAGGATGGTAAAATTCTATGCGCGGAGTTTGTAAACCAGGGAAAAAGTTACCCGGCTGTCCTCTTTGAAGATGAGGATGGTCATGTCGACTATTATGACCCGGAAGGCAAATCACTCCGGAAGAAGTTTCTCAAGTCTCCCTTACGGTACAAATATATCAGTTCACGATACTCCAAGAGACGTCTTCACCCCATCCTCAAGATCTATCGTCCCCACCTCGGTATAGACTACGCAGCACCCATAGGTACCCCGGTGACAGCAGTCGGGGATGGAAAGGTGGTGTTTACCGGATGGAAGGGAGGGTATGGGAGGTTCATAAAGATCAAACACAATGGTTCTTACAATACCACATATGGTCACCTTTCTCGCTTTGCCAATGGTATCAAACAGAGAGGGTATGTTAAACAGGGACAGGTGATCGGCTATGTGGGGTCAACCGGGTTGTCGACTGGTCCCCATCTGGACTTCAGACTGATTAAAAATGGCAGGTTCGTCAACCCGCTCACCTGCAACCTCCCCTCTGCAAGCCCGGTAAAAAAAAGGTATATGGAAGATTTTAAACGGGTTAAAAAGAAAATGCTCTCCAGACTCGAAGAATTGGACACGGATATTGCGGCTTATGGTGGTTAGATCGGCCTAACTTGATAGTATAGGAAATCCCACTTTTTAGTCAATTATATCAATTAGTTTCTGACTATGTGTGCCAGCCGCTCACAGCTATTAAGCTGGTAAGCTAATAAGCTAATAAGTCGAACAGCCTCAACGGCTTAACAGCTAACAGCCGGCAGCTCGCCCGAAGGGCGCTAACTTGAAAACTCATTTGAATCAAACCGTTCAGCCCCCTTTAGGGAAGGGCATGAAGCAACTTACATTTAGCAACCCTATCTTGTGGCCCTTTTCTCTGTATTCATCCACCATATCCCATAACACGCCCACTACCGATCCCATACCTGTCACCACGATCTCTGCATCCTCTGTCTTATAGGCCTCCACCAAACCGTGGTAATCCCGGACGAAAAAACCTTCAAACTCCCTGCAGGTTTCCCTAAGGATCCCCTTTGCCTTCTGCATGGCCATGAACTGCTGATATTTTCCTAGGGTGCAAGAAAGTAATTAGTCCCCCATCAAATGATCCTCAAGCGTATCGGACAAAACGGTATATAAAACAGCCATTTTGACCGAAATATAATTCAAACGGAATTTCAATAAGTTACAATGGCATTTCCAATAAATAAAGGCTTTTTTGTCTTAGTTTGTCTCGTAGGTTCTATCCGGCCTAAATCTTCTCAATGTCCATTTATCATGGCTAACCTATTGAATTATTTGTTGTATTTTGCTATCAGTCCCTGCTCTTTGTGCTCTGGCATACATGTTGCGTAAGCTATTTCATAAATGATCATAAGTACATGATATTCTTATAAAAAAATACATGCCCCCTTGGAAGTTGTACTTACTCTCCCCAGCACCTACTCGTCTTCGGTTGATAAATTATTACTGAACGCTCATCATACTTTCTGTATACCTCAGCAAAAAGCACGCTTCTCTCCATCTTCGAATTGACGCGGGTAATGCCCAGCTTTCAACACGCATGCAGTTGGTTCCATTCACTCTCTCTTCAAGAAGGGGCAGGTATTTAATATGGAACCTGGTAGTAGAGGTTACAGTGAACCAATTTACCGTCTTTCTTAGATGTGTGCAGGGTATAGAAGGGAGGTGAGTAAATAGCTTATATGCAACAGGCTGACGCAGAGATTGCGGAAAACAGCAATTTCTGGATGGAAACTAACTAATAACCAGAAGGGAGGAGAACAAATGGAAACACAAATGGAAACAGCAGGGAGTGAAAGAGGTAATGACATCAAAGAGATGGAAGAGAAACAGCAATGGTGGTGGGCGGCGGAGAAGGGCCGTTCGAGCCGTCTAGACTATTTAAGAAAGGCGGTATGGAAGAAAGGGGGCGTTGGAGGGCTCTATCAGCCTGGAGTTAAGGTGGACATGACCTTTCCTCAGCTTTTTACCGATGCATGGAAGGAGAACGAGGGTGAGCAGATCATGCTCCAGAAGGCCCGCGCTCTGGCCCATGTGTTGGACAATATCCCCATTTTCATTACCGATCAGGCTCAAATCGTAGGCTATGTGGGAAGCGCTCCCCATGAGATGGTCTCGTATTGTCAGGGGGCCAGCATCGTAAACGAGGAGCTGTACAATGAGCCCGGGGTCCTTCCGGAACCGGAAGATGAATCTATGAAGGTTTTGGCTGATTTGAACGATTATTGGGGCGGCCGTACAGCTATAGATAAGCTTATCAGGATACTCGACCCGGAAGATGTGGTCAAATTTACGTGCGGTACTCTCACAGTTGGTATCCCCTCGTCTGCCGCAACCTATGGGACGAAAGACTTTCGATTTATCTTTAAAGGATTTGAAGCGATACTTGACGAGATCGACCAGCGTATGGAGGAGACGGAAGAGAAGCTCCAGGGCAACCCATCGCCGGAGCTACTGCCTTTATATGAAAAGCTGCCCAGGTGGGAGGCTATGCAGACGATCCTGGAGGCGATGATTCGGTATGCTGGTCGCTACGCAAGGCTGGCCAGGAATATAGCAGAGAATTTTGAGAGTGATCCGAAGCGCAGGGAGGAATTGTTGCGCATTGCCGAGGTGTGTGAACGGGTTCCGGCTCATCCTCCGCGCACCCTTCAGGAATCTCTCCAGTTAGATCACTTTGTTCATGTGGTCATAAGATACGAGACCTTTGAGCTGGCATGGCCCCACCGTCCCGATTATGTTCATGGGCCTTATTACGACAGGGACGTAAATATAGACAAGAGGATCACCAAGGAAGAGGCCCTCGACCTTCTCGGCGAACATATGATCCGCACCTATGAAACCGGCATCTTTCAACCGCGGTGGCTCAGGGAATCGGTCCAGGGGAACGTCGGTGTGTGGGTGTGGACTTTTGGTGGTGTCCATGAGGACGGCTCAGATGCCTGCAATGACGCGACCATTGCCTATATGCAGGCCGCAAGGCTGGTGAGGGTATCTAACCCCACATTCAGTTTCAGGCACCACCCCAAGGTCAAGGACGAGGTTTTGAGAGAATGCTTTGAATGCATCCGGCACGGGCTCGGTTATCCCAACATGAAAAATGACCCTGTCCTGATCGCCAACACCATGCATTGGTACGGACATCCCCTTGAAGAGGCGAGGCAGTGGGTAAACCAGGCATGCATGTCTCCGTGTCCTGCTACGAAATATGGATCACAGCCTTTCAGGATGGCAGCAGCCGGATCTAATTCCGCCAAGTTCGTGGAGTACGCGATCCACAATGGATACGATTATGTGGCAAACATGCAGATAGGACCGAAGACAGGCGATGCGGCCGAGTTCAAGGATTTCGAGGAATTCTTCCATGCATGGATCAAACAGATGGAGTATGTCAACAACATGCTGACACGTGTGGTGAACCTCGGAAGGGCCAAAGACCCTGAGTTCTTCTCAAGACCGGTCTTATCCTCTATTTACGAACGTTCCGTGGAACAGGGGCTCGACGCCTGCGATCCTGCGGACGGTGAGCGTGGCAACGCATGGATCACTACCTACAGCTGGGTTGATGGCATAGACAGCATCGCTGCGGTTAAGAAGCTCATTTATGATGAGAAGAAATACACCATGGCTGAGCTGATTAAGGCCCTTAGGGCGAACTGGGAAGGCTATGAGCAGATGCGTCTTGACTTTGTGACGAAAGCACCGAAGTGGGGCAACGACGATGACTACGTAGATGACATCATGCTTCGCTGTCTGAGGGAGGCTGCCAGGCATGCCTGGGAGATGAAGGACACCTCAGGTAACCCTTGGCCGATACTCCCGGAAAATGCCAGCGCCAACATATTTTTTGCCAATGTGCTTGACGCATTGCCGAACGGACGCAGATGTGGTGACGCCTGTTATGACGGTGGAGTATCACCCGGACCCGGTTTAGACAAGAAGGGACCCACAGCGGTTCTCAAGTCTTGCTCGAAGATTGATAGTGTGGGCGATGGGAGGTCCTTCCTTCTCAACCAGCGGCTCTCGCCAACGCAGCTGGCGGGAGAGAAGGGTTTTCATTTGTGGAAGTCCTATATGAAGACCTGGGCCGAATTGGGGATCGATCATGTGCAGTTTAACATGGTAGACGATTCCACATTGAGGGCGGCCCAGCGTGACCCTGAGAAATATCAGGAGGTGATCGTCCGGGTGGCCGGTTACAGCGCCCACTTTGTGGATATCAGCCGCAAGACACAGGATAACATCATTCAGAGAACTGTTCAGGGGTTGGGCTAGGTTTACTTGTCATGCCCCGGCCTTCATCAGAAGGCCGGGGTAAAAAGTATCTATTTACTCCATTACTGTAGCCGTTCATTCTGAAACCCGCCTCCCCTTGAAAAAAGGGGAGGCACAACTCAAAATATATATAAAAGGGAGGCAGGAGGAAAGCAATTTGCAGCATGAAGGCGCTTTAAGCAAGGTGGCTTTTTCCGATACTGCAAGGCTTTTTTGGGGAGTTGTCAATAATATATTTGACAAACGACCTCGGATATTTTATTTATGCTGTAAATTATGTATGGTTGTAACATTGACAAATTCAGTCTGTTATAAGAAAAACGGAAGGAGGATAGTAAAATGGCCACAAGAACACAACGCCTCAAGGAGAATGTGAAAATAAAAGCCATTAAAGACATCGGAGGTGTGGAGGCAGCTTTCGAGAAGAAGGGGGAAGCCGCTTTCAGAAGAGGAATGGGGATAAAGCTTTGCCTGGATCGTCCAAGGCTGCTAACCGAGTCGTATAAAATGACCGAAGGAGAGCCTATGGAGACAAGGAGGGCTAAAGGGCTTGCGCATATCCTTGAAAATATGAAAATATACATCCAGTCAGACGAGCTGATAGTGGGAAACTTCGCCAGCAGACCCGAATGCGTCACGACCCACCCTGAGTTGCAATGGAGGTGGCTCGATAAAACCATAGGCGCGCCGGACGGTGTATGGAGCGATTTGTTGAGCGATGAAGAGAAAAAAGAGATGATGGAACTGCACAAGTACTGGAAAACCCTGTCCATAGGTGGCAAGGAACGACAATTAGTGCCTGATGAAATCAAGCCCTATTGGTACTTTAAAGGAACGTTCTTCTGGACTAATAACTATGAACTCGGCACGCCGGATTACGATAGGTTGTTTAGCATTGGTGTTGAAGGGACAATAAAGGAAGCAGATGAGAAGTTAAAGGGGATAGACAAAGACTATAGCGAGGGAATAATAAATAGTGAAAATTACCTCAACAAGAAGAGGTTCCTGGAAGCGACAAAAACAGTCTTAAACAGCTTCACCTGTTGGCTGAAGAGATACGAAAGGCTTTCAAGAGAAATGGCCGGAGAAGAAGAGAACGAGATAAGAAAAAGAGAACTTGAGGAGATATCAGAGATCTGTAATTGGATTTCAGAAAAACCCCCGAGAACTCTGCGGGAGGCCATACAGCTCTTTTTGTTCGTCCATCTCGTCGTCAATTACATTGAACTCCCACAGGTAGGATGTGGAATACGGGCCGACACACTCTTCTATCCTTTCTACAAAAGAGATTTAGAAAATGGTGGGATGACGAGGGAAAAAGCGCAAGAGCTATTAGAATCTTTGTGGGTTAAGTTCCTCGAAACCGGTTTCCTGCACCCGCCAATATGGTCCGGATTTGGTGGTGGTGGTCTTGGGTGGCAAACCGTAACCATCGGTGGAGTATCATCTGAAAATGAAGATGTGACAAATGAAATGACTTATCTTGTCTTAGAATCCACAAAGTCCTTACAGACTTTGCAACCCCCTCTTGCCCTGAGAGTGCATGATAAAACGCCAAGGGAACTCCTCCTTAAGGCTGTTGAAGTATTAGGCTCGGGTATAGGGCAACCAGCCCTCTTTAACGACAAAGCGGTCATTCCGAGGCTTTTAAGCCTGGGATTCCCGCTGGATGACGCCCTAAACTATTCGATCAATAATTGTATGGTTCCGACAATCCCCGGGAAAAATCTCAACCATCGCTCCGATTGCTATGGTTGGTTTAATGTTGCCAAATGCCTGGAGCTCGCACTAAATCAGGGTAAGGACTTCAAGACGGAAGAGCAGTTGAGCATCGAGACCCCTGATCCTTCCTCTTTCGCTTCTATTGAGGAAATAGAAGACGCGATTACGCAACATTTCAAATTTAACATGCACAAATTGGTAATGATAGGAAACATGGCAGATGCTCTATATAAAGAGTATCTACCACGGCCATTTTTGTCTGCCGTCACAGACGGATGCATTGAACAGGCTCAGGATGTCAGAGAATGGAACTACGAGCCCGATTATAGAGAGGTTGTGTTTGGGGGTGTTAATAATGTGGCGGATTCATTGGCGGCAATAAAGAAGCTTGTCTTCGAAGAACAAAGGATCAGCATGGCGGAGCTGGTAGATGTGCTAAAGAAAAATTGGGAAGGGAAAGAAGATATCCGCCAGATGTTCATCAATGATGCCCCGAAATTTGGGAACGACGACGACTATGTTGACGCTATAGCAAAGAAATTATTTCGTCAAGTTGCCGATGAAACGATGAAGTTTAAGACCATTATGGGAACCAGTGTCGTTCCTGACGGTACGATGGCAAGCGGGCATTTCATGCTCGGTGATGTGACAAATGCCACCCCCGACGGACGGAAAGCCGGTGAGGCTCTTCCTGACGGCTCTGTCTCGCCGGTATACGGGAGAGACAAATCAGGCCCTACCGCAGCGCTGAGATCGGTTTCAAAGGCGGATGCTGTTAGGTCCTTTAACCACTTGTTCAATCAAACATTTATGCCTCAATTCATGAAAGGGGAGTATGTTGAAACATTCGTAGACTATCTGAGAACATGGGCAGACTTGGGTATACACCATATTCAATTTAATGTAGTGGGTAGAGATACATTGAGAGAAGCACAGAGCCATCCGGAGGACCACAGTGATTTGATAGTTAGGGTTGCCGGCTATTCAGCTTACTTCATCGATCTGAGCAAAAAGCTGCAGGAGACCATAATTGACAGAACACAGCAATCCTTTTGCTGACGAGATTTGCAAGGCTACGCCGGTCATCTTTAAAGGTGACATGAATTGATTTTCGTATTGTCTGATGTTTCTCCGGTGGGCCATGTTGCAATACACGGCGCAGCCAAGAAATGTTGTCATATCAGAGGGTGGCTACAATGGGCCTGATCTGAATCCAACAGAAGACAGGAGAAAGACAACGAGCTTTTGCTCAGCTCTAACGTTCCTGTGGGAGGGTGTAAATGATAAGAACAGTGTTATGTGATATGTTAGGGATAGAGTACCCATTGATTCAAGGACCTATGGGTCCTTTTGACACATCCGATTTAGCGCCTGCAGTGTCAAATGCCGGGGGGTTAGGGATGATTAGCCATCACTTGCCTGCCGATGTAACCGCGTTGATGTTAGGTGGTGATAAGCAGAGAGAAGCAATAGAAGAGGTTAAAGAGATAGAGATTCGCGCTATTCATAAGGTGCACGAACTAACAGATAATAATTTCGGACAGAATTTTAGAGCAAGCGGGGCAAGACAGCCGGATGTACCGCACCTGGTTGACGCAATGCTTGAAGAAAGGGAGAAAAATCCAGAGATAAAAAGAAAACTTAAACTGTTTATATCATCAGCAGGCGACCCTGCTCAGCCACATCTAAGAAAAGTGCAGGATTACGGGATGCTCTGGTTCTGTGTTGTCGCATCCGCTTACCATGCAAAGCGAGCTGAAGACTTGGGCGTGGACGGGATAATTGCCGTGGGAAACGAAGCTGGCGGACATATAGGCACTGCGCCATTTTCCACACTTGTTTTAATCCCGGAAGTAGTGAAAGCTGTAAATGTGCCTGTTGTTGCCGGTGGCGGTATCGCTGATGGCAGAGGCTTTGCAGCGGCTTTGGCGCTGGGCGCTAAAGGAGTATACATGGCAAGCAGGTTTATCCCGACCAGAGAGATGACAGCTCATGAAAATGTTAAGCAATATTTCATTAAAACCGGGGAGAGACATCAGAGAGAACCGGCTACGATAGTGACGGAAGGACTTTACGGACCCTGCAGGCATGTTAGGAATAAGTACGCCTTAGAACTTTCCGAACTTACGGAAAAAGAAAAGAGAGGTGAGGCTACCTTAGAGGACGTTTTAAGGTACGAGACACCTCGAATGTTTAGAGCCTCAGGCGACGGAGAAGTAGACGAGGGCCCGATATGGGGTAGTGAGGTAGCCAGGAGGACCAATAAGATTCAGAAAACAAAAGAGGTAATTGAAGAAATAATAGAAGAAGCGTCGGACGTACTCAAAGGTTTGCAGGGCCTCGTGCAATAAATACTTACTATTAGGGTCTGGAAATCAATAACTCATTGGAATTGGTGCACAGATTTAGGGCAGATTTAGTCGATCCGATTGAGCAAAACCGCAAGCATAGTTATTTATAGTACGTTGAGGATTTTGCGATTGAGGATCGGGCAAAGATGGCCTGAAGATGAGATGTACAAACGGGGAAGTTATTTCGTCCACGTCCCTAAGCCTGATAGACAGAGGGATGGAGGATTCTTGAGTTTTCCTGCAATAGGCTTTATCGCTGCTGTCACACGGTGTTAGCAGCCGCTTAAAGCTGACAACAATCTCCAGATTTGTAAACAGACAACCTGGAACACTAAATCTTTTCGACCTGTGCAGTTGAGCAGGATTGCGTTAAGCGCCGGCTGCTTGCTTCGTTTGCTTCTTATACGTAAGGACCTGGTCAACTTTTATAATAGACATACGAGACTTTTCATCCCATTACACATTCAGCCTTATGCAAGACTGTAGTTCATAAGAAGCAAACGAAGCAAGTAGGCGGCAAGCGGTAAACTTGACCAACTGCACAGGTCGAACCTCGTTCAACCGAGACGGTTACTATATCAACCTGTGAGGTCAAGAAATTCTTGAGGTTACACTTGAATGATTTTTTAACCTTCTAAATTATCTTCTCGTCTTTCATCTTGGCGATATCTTCTTTTGAAAGACCTATCATGGAAGCGTATACCTCCTCATTGTGCTCACCAAGGAGGGGAGCGCACCCCACTTCTACCTCTGATTTTGATAACTTAATGGGTGATGCCAAGATTGTAAGTTTCCCCCTTTCAGGGTGTTCAATCTCTGAAACCATCCCTCTCTCTCTGAGATGAGGGTTATTCAAAAGTTCGGTCATGTCAAGGACAGCGCCGCATGGCACCCCTTTCCCGGCCAGGTAGTTCATGGCCTCCATCTTCGACCGTTTAGACGTCCACTCTTCGATCAGACTATCTGTGGCTTCAACATTTGTACCACGGGTCAATGGATCGGCAAACATCGGATCTGAGATGGCATCTTCCCGTCCGATAACCTTAAGAAGATTTTCCCACAACGGGTTGGTCAAAATCCCAATGACCACATAACCGTCCGTGGTCTTGTAACTGTTCCACGGTGCTATCATCTTTGTTTTGTTTCCCGTTCGCGCTATGGGCTGACCGCCTCCCACATAATAGAAGTTGTAAACCGGTCTTAATGTGTTGAGTATGCAATCTTGCATGGAAACTTCCACTTCCTGACCTTCACCGGTCTTCTCCCTTTGATACAACGCACCGAGGATGCCCACCGCCAGGTTTGTGGCGCCGATACTATCCCCTAAACCCGTTCCCACCTTGGTGGGTGGATTTTCCGGATACCCTGTTACTCCCATCAAGCCACCTGTAGCTTGTGCGACGATGTCAAAACAGGGATAGTCCTTGTAAGGCCCGTATGTCCCATAACCTGTAATGGATGCATAAATGATCTTCGGATTCACTTCCTTCAATACATCATAACCTACCCCAAGCTTATCCATGGTCCCAACAGTGAAGTTGTTGACCACTATATCCGCCTTTTTAACCATATCTTTGAATATCTCTTTCCCCTTCTTATTCTTCAGGTCCAGAGTCACGCTCCTCTTGTTCGCATTCAGAAATATAAAATAGTACGAGTCAACCCCTTCCTCCCGTCTTTCAGAAAAGGAAAGTCTGCCCAAATCACCTCCCACAGGGTTTTCAACCTTAATAACATCCGCGCCTAAGAATGCGAGCAATACGGTGCATGTCGTTCCCGCCTCGAACTGCGTCAAGTCCAAAACCTTGACACCTTCCAATGCCTTTTGCATTTCTTCCTCCTTTCTCAATTACTTTTTGACAGTAGGGTCCTTTGACCTAATCTACCAATCAGAGATTTTGAAACTCATTTGAATTATGTCTTTAAGCCATTTTTAGCTCATTATTGAGTCTCAAAATTTCTGACCAATAATAATTCCTTCAAACGGTTTGAAATAATAATTTAATACATGATTTACCCTTTATGGTCAAGGGAAAAACATTAGTTGACAATCCTGGGTCTATAAAATAGAATTAACGCTCATATATGACTACGGCAAGGCAAGCAAAAACGAGTTATCGTGACAAAAGGGCAACCTGATAGTTGAACACTGAGACAAGACACGGGGGAACAACTATGAAAGGGCTGATATGGGAACCTTCCGGCGATTATCTTGAGAAAAGTAACATAAAGCGGTTCATGGATAAGCATAATATCAAGGATTATGAGGACCTTATAGCCAGATCCACGAAAGATGTGGAGTGGTTCTGGGAAGCAATGATGAAAGACTGCGATGTGGAATGGTTCAAACCGTACGAAAAGGTCCTGGACTTAGGCAATTCCAAGAGCTTCGAGTGGGCAAAATGGTTCATAGGAGGAACCATCAACATTGCACATAATAGCCTTGACCGCCATGCAAGAAACCCGCTTAGCAAGAACCGTTTAGCATTCATATGGGAGGGTGAGGATGGATCCTGTGAGAAGTGGACGTATTGGGACTTATTCCAAGAGGCCAACCGCTGTGCCAATGCCTTAAGAAGCCTGGGCATCAGGAAAGGGGATACCGTAGGTTTCTATATGCCCATGATCCCTGAGCTCGTTGTAGCTTTTTGGGCCTGCCTCAAGATCGGGGCGCCCTTTGTCCCTGTCTTTTCAGGGTTTGGACCAAAGGCCCTCGGGGTCCGAATGGAAGATGCTGAGGTAAAGGTGCTATTTACGGCCGATGGATCTTTAAGGAGGGGAAAACCGGTAGAGCTTAAGCCTGCGTGTGACGAGGCAGCAGGAATGGCTCCCACTATAGAACACATTATAGTAAAAAAGCGCCTCGGCGATCGGGGTATACCCTGGACCGAAGGCCGGGATGTGTGGTGGGAGGATGTTGTTCCAATGCAGTCCAAAAACTTTGAAACTGAGGAGATGGATGCGGAGGATTATTCTATGATACTCTTCTCATCCGGGACCACAGGACGACCCAAGGGAACGATACATACCCATGCTGGCGCCATGGCCCAGATGGTCAAAGAGGTTGGCTATTACTTCGATGTGAAACCGGATGACCGGTTCTTCTGGGTAACGGACATAGGCTGGATGATGGGACCATGGCAGATTATTGGTGTCCAACACTATGGTGGAACCCACATGATCTATGAAGGGGCGCCAAACTATCCTGACCCGGATCGCATTTGGGATATGGTTGAACGGCATTCTATTACCATCTTGGGGATATCACCTACTGCTGTCCGACTCCTCATGAGATCCGGAATGGAATGGGTGGAAAAGCACGACCTTTCGAGCCTGAGGATCCTCGGTTCCACAGGCGAACCCTGGGACCCGGATTCATACATGTGGTTCTTTCAAAATATCGGCAAGAAACGTTGTCCTGTGATTAATATATCCGGTGGCACAGAAATGGTGGGATGCCTATTATCCCCAATGCCCATCTGTTCCCTCAAGGCATGTACATTGCGAGGACCTGGTCTGGCTATGGATGTTGATGTCTATGATGATGACGGCAAACCCATTAGGGGAGGTATCGGGCACCTGGTATGCAAGAAACCGTGCCCTTCCTTTACAAAGGGGTTCCTGAAAGACCCCCAGCGTTATGTGGAAACATATTTCTCTAAATGGCCGGAGGTTTGGTATCATGGGGATTGGGCACATGTGGATGAAGACGGATTCTGGTTTTTGCACGGCCGTTCCGATGATACTATAAAAATCGCCGGCAAGAGGACCGGGCCGGGAGAAATAGAAGCGGCCCTTATCGAACATCCTGCGGTTTCAGAGGCGGCTGCCATAGGTATCCCTCATGAGATAAAAGGAGAGACCGTTGTATGTTTCGTGTTGCTCCAGCCAGGATATAAGCCGACCGAAGACTTACGGTTAGCGCTCAAGGAGCAGGTTGTCAAGTTTCACGGAAAGACACTAAGGCCTGAGGATGTCAGGTTTGTTAACGCATTGCCTAAGACACGGTCCGCCAAGATAGTCAGGGGTATCATCAAGAAAAAGTACCTTGGGGAAGATCTTGGAGACATCTCATCAGTAGAAAACCCGGAGGCAATTGAAGAGATAGGAAGAACTAAATAGTTGGCTTTATTACGACTTCTTATTGGAGACACACTATGAATTTTTTTTTAACAGAGGAACAAAAGGCAGTGCGAAAGCTAACGCAGGATTTCGCTGAGAAAGAGATCAAGCCTGTAGTGGCTGAGGACGATCATACCCACAGGTTCCAGAAAGAGATAGTCCTAAAGATGGCGGATCAGGGCTTCTTTGGAGCGGCTTTCCCGGAGAAATACGGCGGCTCCAACCTCGGTTTTGTGGCCCATGCCATAATAGTGGAAGAGATTTCAAGGGCGGAGTCCTCCTTGAGACACTTCTTCAATATGCAGGCCCTTACCTGTCCGTTGACTATCCTCAACTGGGGTACAGAGGAACAGAAAGAAGAGTATGTACGAAAGCTGATCCGGTGCGAGCTGTTCGGCGTAAACGCCATGACAGAACCAAATGCAGGGTCGGATTTCGCATCTATTCAGGCAAATGCCGTGGAGGATGGTGATTCTTTTATCATAAACGGGTCGAAAATGTGGATCAGTAATGCCCCCATAATGGACACGGGGGTGGTTTACGTAAAAACAGATCCAAAGATCGTGCCTAAACACAGAGGTATCTCCTGTTTTATCGTTGAAAAAGATATGACCGGTCTTTCAAGAAAGGAGATAAAAGATAAACTTGGGCATCACTCCGCTCCCACCGGTGAGCTCATATTTGAGGACTGCCGGGTACCAGGTAAGAACCTGGTCGGAGAGTTGGGACAGGGTTTCAAAATAGCCATGACCGCCCTGGATTTCGGTCGCATTAGCGTTGCAGCGGGAGCTGTTGGTGTTGCCCAGGCATGCATAGACGAGAGCATAAGATACTGTAATGAAAGAGAGGCCTTTGGTAAGAAAATCGGCGAGTTCCAGATGAACCAGCAAAAGATCGCTGACATGATAGCAGGCACAGAGGCCTCCAGAATGCTCCTTTATAAGGCTGCCTTCCTGGCGGACAAAAAGATCAGAAACACCTTTGAAAGCACCATAGCAAAGCACATGGCGTCGGAGACCTGTGTCAGGGCATCCCGTTTCGCAGTGGAGATATTCGGGGGGTACGGATATTCAGAGGAGTACCCGGTGGCCAGACTATATCGCGATGCCATTCTGTACCAAACCGGAGAGGGATCGTCCAACATCACAAGTATGATCATTGCATCAGACGGTCTCGGTTGGAAGAAGGTAAGGGTGGATTATTAGCCCTTAAAGAACATCTTTTGGAGAGGATATGTATTCATGACACCCATAGTATCAATAGTAGGCAGATCGGACAGTGGGAAGACAACCCTTATGGAAAAGATAATCCCTGAGTTGGGTACGCGCGGATATAAGGTTGCCACTGTTAAACATGATGTTCACGACTTTGACATCGACAAAGAGGGGAAAGATAGCTGGCGGCATAAGCAGGCGGGTGCCCACACTACCGTGATATCCTCACCTAAAAAGATGGCCATGGTCAGAGATGTGGACGGAGATCTCCCATTGAGAGAGTTGAGGGAACGGTTCATCAGGGATGTGGATATAATTATATCAGAGGGATATAAAAATGACAGGCACCCCAAAATAGAGGTTTATAGAAAAGATGCCCAAGGGGAACTCCTCTGTTCAAAGAAGGATATGTTGATAGCGCTGGCTAGTGACACGGACTTTGATACCGGTGTTCCCTGTATGCATATAGACGATGTGGAGGGCATAGTTGATATCATAGAAGAGAGGTTTCTCAAGAAACAGAAAAAGTTCTCCATCAGTTTGAGGGTCAATAGTAAAAATGTGCCCCTCAACCCCTTTATCAAGGACATGATGGCTAGATCCATAACAGGAATGGTATCAGCCCTCAAGGGTTGTGAAGACCCAAAGGAGGTGGAAGTGAGGATTTCTCCATAATCATCCCTCATTCTCAGGAGACGCCTTTGACAGGGGTTATCTTAGCAGGTGGGAAAAGCGAGAGAATGGGTAAGAACAAGGCATTCCTGGAAATCGACGGGCAGAGGATGATCGATAGAACGCTCGCCACCTTCAATAAGACGTTTGATGAGATAATCCTTGTCACAAATTCCCCGGTTGAATATCTCCATTTGGATAGTCGAATCGTAACCGACATTATCCCCCAAAAAGGGGCTCTGGGAGGGATATTCACAGGGCTTTTCTATGCCTCATCCCGACACATATTTGTGACTGCGTGTGATATGCCTTTTCTCAATGAAGGGTTCATAAATTACATGGTGTCACAGTCGAATGACTTCGATGTGGTTGTTCCCCATCCTGTTGATGGTCTGCAACCCCTCCATGCCATCTATTCCAGGCGGTGCTCAAGACACATAGAGAACCTCATTGCGTCCAACGACTTGAAGATCGCCAGGTTTTACAGCAAGGTAAGGATAAGGGAAATCACGCCATCAGAGATGCTCTCCTTTGATCCCAAAAAAGTCATGTTTTTCAACATAAATACGCCTGAGCAACTGGCGGAATGTAGAAAAAGGGGATGGTTCCTTACGCTGTGATAGATAAGGGACGTGGCCGAAATAACTTACCCATTTGTGCATCTCATCTTCAAGCCATCTTTGCCCGATCTTCAAGCACAAAATCCTCGAAATAGGTCAGACTATTCCTGCGGTTTTGCGTTTTCAGATCGAACAAATCTAACCTAAATGCGGCACTTTTTCTTTTAGATTGACATTGCGCCCGGTTTCACGTATTCTCACTGATAGGCTCTTAACCCGTGCCTACTTTTCGTTCTTTACAACACGCTAACAAGAAATAGCTTTTTGGTAGTGAAAGGAGACATTGGATGGATTTAAACGGAAAAACTGCGGTAGTAACCGGAAGTGCTAGAGGCATCGGTTTCGCAATGGCCAATCTTTTTGCTTCCAAGGGAGCAACAGCGATAGTTACCGATATACCTGGTGCAGCAATTGATGATGCGGTAAAGCAAATTACCAGCAAAGGTGGGAAGGCCATCAGTATCCCTTGCGACGTATCTAAGGAAGACCAGGTTGAGACCCTGATGCAAAAAGCGGTGGAGGAAACCGGACGCCTTGACGTGGCGGTTTTGAATGCGGGAATTTTGCGTGACGGGCTGCTTGTGAAAGCTGACAAGGAAACAAGAAAAGTAGTTAAGAAGATGACCCTTGATCAGTGGCAGGCGATTATCGATATCAATCTGACCGGAGTATTTCTCACGGGGCGTGAGGCCGCCCTGCAAATGGTTAATTGCGGCAATGGAGGCGTTATTATATCCATGTCATCCATCGCAAGACACGGAAATGCAGGACAGACCAATTATAGCGCTGCAAAGGCCGCCGTGTCGGCAATGACAGTAACGTGGTCAAAAGAGCTCGCCCCTTACAAGATCAGAGCTGCAGCAATAGCACCAGGATTCATCGCAACTCCCATGGTAATGAAGGATATGAATCCTGCAGCTCTCGAGAAATGGAAGAAAGCAATTCCAGTAGGCCGTATGGGCGAGCCTGAGGAGATAGCCCATACTGCTCTTTACATAATAGAAAACGATCTGCTCACAGGGATTACCATTGACGTTAGCGGTGGCATCAGGGTTTGATCTTTTTCCAGTTAAGATTGCTTTCAAGTGTGGCATCTTTCATACATCAGTTTACACTTTTGAAATTATGGCTGCTTCAACGGTGGTCAAATTTTAACCCGTGCAGAACTCGCATCTAAGTGAGCATAAAGAAAGAACAGCCTCCAGCTATTAAATTTAACCTATAGTCTTTAAAACTAAAAACATTCAAAAAAACGGGGCTTTCCCCCTGTTCTTTCTTAACGCTCACTAAAATGCTCAAACAGCTGCACGGATTAAAATTTGACCACCGTTGAATCTGTGCCGAGACCGTTTTTTTATTAGAAAGTGTAAACTACTTTATAGCTTTTAGAAAGGATGCCTCATTTTCATGTCAAAGGTCCCGCAACCGTTAAGGTCCCCACCAACCCCCTCCCACGAAGGTGGAAGGAGCCCCTTGAGTACATTCTATTTTGTAGTATTGCCGGGTGCTTGTTTTCTGTTATTTGTTACTCGTAATGGCCTATGGGGAACTCACCCGAGCTACAGGCAATATCAGTCGACTTCCGGGTGCCGAATGCATCATGCAATACTGTATTTTGTAACAAGTAACAGAAAATGTGCACCTGGCAACTGAACCATCTTTGTCCATTGAATTACGGTAGAAGAGTTCATAGGTAGTTTCCATCCAGAAATGAGATATTTTTTCCAAGGTCAAGGAAGACGAAGATTTTAACCGCAGGAATACATTGGGTATTTTGAGGATTACAATCTTCGTCTGACCTGTCTGCATGCTACGCACAGGCAGGCGCAAAGATTGCGGAAAATAGCCATTTATGGATGGGCACTAGGTAGTGTCCATCCAGAAATGGACTTCTTGAGAAAAGGGCACGAGTTGGTTTCCAATTCAGAAATGAGCAATTTTTTCTCTGAGCAAGGCCGCACGATGGTTTGCGCCGAGTCGTACATGATCGTACGTCGCAGGCGGAAACCTGAGGAGAACGCAGCTCAGGGGAAAAAGGGCCATTTCTGGATGGAAACTAGGTAGAATTGCTGTCATTCAACCGCACAGCTTGCAAATTTTCCTTTTTGGTGTTATACCTTGCACGTTGCACGGTTGCACGGTTGAAATTTGCGCTTTTTCATCGGCCCTGACCACCGATCGCTGCGTTGCTCAAGCTTCCAAT
>DAOWME010000098.1 GCA_030643245.1 Deltaproteobacteria bacterium | reverse complement strand
TAGGGAAAGGTTTCCCTATGTAAATTGGATAATAAAGGCTTGACAACCACATCATGCGTAAAAGGAGGAAAAAATGAGATTTTCAGATAAGGTAGTCATCGTAACAGGGGCAGGCTCAGGGATCGGTCGTGCGACCAGTCATTCATTTGCAAAGGAGGGGGCTACGTCTATCATTGCTGAGCTGAGAAGTGACGCTGCGGAGAAGGTTGCTGCGGAGATAACCGATGGCGGAGGCAAGGCCTTAGCTATCAAGACTGACGTCTCCAAAAGAGAAGAGGTCTTGGATATGGTGAAGAAGGTGGTGGATGAACTCGGCAAAGTAGACATACTGGTAAACAATGCAGCCCTGGTTACCATGTCCTTCAAGCACTTCCATGAGACTGACCCTGAGGAATGGGACAGGGAGATAGCAGTTGATTGGTTGGGTGTTCTCAATTGTTGCCACGCGGTTATCCCTCATATGATCAATCAGGGAGGGGGCAGGATAGTGAGCATCACTTCCGACGCATCGAAGATCAGCACACCGAGGCAGGCGGTCTATTCGGGCAACAAAGCTGCCATTGCCGGTTTTTCAAGGACCATTGCAGGTGAGTTGGCACGTTTTGGTATTAACGTAAACTGCGTCGCTCCCGGAACGGTGGACACACCTGCAACGCAGAATCTGGGAAAGATCATCGAAAAGATGATACAGGGTGTTCCGAAGAAGAGGTTGGCGCGACCCGAAGAGATAGCCAGCATGGTGATGTATCTATGTTCTGAAGAGGCTGACTATATGACCGGCCAGCACATTAGTGTGAGCGGAGGGATGACTATGCTCTAATTTTACTTGCTTAGGGACGGGGCCGAAATAACTTCCTCAAGTTGGCGCTCAGATTTAGGTTAGATTTGTTCGATCTGAAAACGCAAAACCGCAGGAATAGTTTTGCCTATTTCGAGGATTTTGTGTTTGAAGATCGGGCAAAGATGGCCTGAAGATGAGATGCACAAATGGGGAAGTTATTTCGTCCCCGTCCCTTACCGAGAGGTCATGGTAAGGGGTTACATTCAAATCTCATTGAAGGAGGTATATAAGGATGTCAATAGAAAAAGTAATAGAGGTAGGGGTAGCGGTAAAGGATCTCGACAAAGCAATCAAGCTTTTCACGGAAGTCCTGGGGGCTAAGGCAGGAGAAACAACGACATTCGATGCCTATGGCATGAAGTATGCCATGTGTCGCATTGGAGATGTGGATTTCGAGCTGATGGCTCCCACCAAACCGGATGGGGTCATAGGCAAGTTTATTGAGGCTAAGGGTGAGGGTCTACACCACATCGCTTTGAAGACTGACGACATAGAAAAACAGTGGGAGGAATTTGCTGAGAAGGGTATTAAGTTAATTGACAAGTCTCCGAATGAGTTTGAAGGTCATAAGTTTGGATTTCTTCACCCTAAATCCTTTAACAGTGTTCTCTTTGAGATAATTCAGGGATAACGAAATACCAAAGGCAGGCAAAGGTTGTTTTTGTGGGACCTTTACCTGCCTACATTTTCGCATGGCCGTGGGGGCATACTGACGCAGAGATTACGTAAATACAAAACCACAGGAATAGTTTTACCTATTTCGAGGATTTTGTGTTTGAAGATCGGTCAAAGATGGCCTGAAGATGAGATGTGCAAATGGGGAAGTTATTTCGGCCCCGCCCCTAAGCAAGGACGTAATACAGAACGGAGAAAGAATTTACCCCCCCTGATCTCTTAGGACATTAAGTATCTCTCCAAGGTCCTGTGGCAGGGGTGCGGAAAATTTCATGTAGGTCCCGGTCTTGGGATGGTTAAAGCCTAAAAGACTGGCATGTAAGGCCTGTCTGGATAGACCCCTTAGCGTGTTACGGACTTGCTCGTTCTGTATCCTCAATAGCCTTTTCTTGCTGGAATAAACAGGGTCGCCTATTACAGGGTGCTGGATGTCCGCCATGTGAACTCTAATCTGGTGGGTTCTCCCGGTCTCCAGGCTTATCTCCAATAACGTGATCTCTTCGAACTGTTCGATCACTCTCCAGTGTGTTATGGCCTTCCTCCCTCTCCTGGCACTCGTAGACATCTTCTTTCTATCTACAGGGTGTCGACCGATAGAGGAAGTCACAGTACCTCTTTCGTTCTTGAAAGTACCGTAAACCATCCCAGTGTATCTTCTCGTAATAGAATGCTTCTTAAACTGGCCTGCCAATAACCTATGTGCAATATCATTCTTCGCTACCACCAAAACTCCCGAGGTGTTCTTGTCAATACGATGTACTATGCCGGGGCGAACGACACCCCCTATACCCGAGAGATCATGGCTGTGGTACAATAAGGCATTAACTAAGGTTCCTGAGTAGTTTCCGGCAGCGGGGTGAACAACCAACCCTGCAGGTTTATTTATCACGATGAGAAAATCATCTTCATAAATGATATCCAAGGGGATATTCTCCGGGTGAAGCTCGGAAGGCGTGGGCTCCGGGATTTGCACCTTAATCAAGTCACCATTACTTATCCTGAAGCCGGCCTTGGGGGATATTTCGTTTATGAGGATTAGCCCGGCATCTATCAATTTCTTTATCCGGGAACGGGAAAGGGGCAGGTCTTGTTGTGAAAGAAAGATATCAAGCCGCTTCTTACTATCTCTTTCTGTGACAACAAGTTCAACTTCTTGAACCATAAGATTATTGAGAAATTACTCCTTTAGCTCTGTGTTCCAGTACGAGAGATCCACCATGCTCAGAAATGTTTCCCACTCTCTCCGTCTTATATCCTGCAGGGAAACTTTGAAGAATGGAGTCCAGTGGGGCTTACCGGGTGGTTTGAGGAGTCTCATGCCGATCTCTCGCGGCAGTTTACCACCCTTCTTCTTATTGCAGAGAACGCAACAGCAGACCACATTTTTCCAGCAACTGGTCCCTCCGCGTACACGTGGTACAACATGATCGAGAGTCAATTCATTCTTCGGGAAAACGCCACTGCAATATTGACAAGTGTTCTTGTCTCTTGCATATATGTTTGCTCTCGTAAATCTCACCTGGGTCTTTGGTATTTTATCATAGGTTAGCAGGAGTATAACCCTGGGAATCTTTATCACCCTGTCAACAAGACCCAGAGTTTCGTCGTGTTGTTCTATACTCAAATCCCTCCAACTCTCGAAATCAAAGGTCTCGAACTGGGAATTGACCGCCTTGGCAATCCCCTGGTATAATAACGAAAATGCCCTCCTAACCGTGGTGACGTGGACGGGCAAATAGGATCTATTGAGGACTAAGACATTTGAGCTTATCATATTGGAGACGCACACAAAATGCTTTTCAGATTAGTTATTAATAAGATATATTTAACATCAGATAATATCAAGTAATTTTTTTGTTTGCAACTAAATTGTGGATTAACTATACTGAGGGTTACAACTTGCCAGGATCATTATTCAGCCTGTGATTTATTATATTGAAAAAGGAGACACGATAAGGGGGAAAAGGATGATTAAAGATAAAACGTCTTTGATTGTGGATGGCCTGCGAATAGTATTGGAAATTTACCTGCCTAAAGTTGAGGTAGCGGAAACATATCCGACTGTTTGTCTATGCCACGGTATCCCCGGACGGGCAAAAGATCCAACAGACAGAGGTTATCAACTCCTTGCTGAAAGGTTTTGCGCGGAGGGCTTTGGTGCTTTGATCTTTAATTTCAGAGGAGCCGGTGAAAGTGATGGCAATTTTGATATCTTTGGCTGGACTCGAGACCTCGCTGCAGTGATGGATTTTCTCTTCAACCGACCAGAGATAGACAAGGAGCGCATCTCACTGATGGGATTCAGTGGAGGCGCTGCCGTATCCGTGTACGTGACCGCCCACGATCCAAGGATCTCTTCCCTCGTAATATGTGCCTGTCCATCAGAGTTTAGCCTTATTTACGAGCCTGAAAGGGTCAACTCATTCATCAGCCAGGCTAAAACGATTGGAATCATACGAGATCAGGGCTATCCCAGGTCAGTCGAAGAATGGGTAAAAGGTTTTAAAGATATCAGCCCAATCAAGTGGGTTGATGGAATTTCACCGAGACCTGTGCTCATAATTCACGGAACCAACGACGACACGGTTGACGTAAGCCATGCATGGAACCTCTACGAAAAAGCCAAGAACCCCAAAGATATATTGTTGATCAAAGGAGCTGAACACAGAATCCGAACAGATCAAAGGGCGATCACCGGCGCCCTAAGATGGCTGAAGAAGGTCAACTCTATGCCTCTCGATATTCACCAAAAACACCCCTGAGCGTATCAGCAATTTCACCCAAAGTGGCGTAGTTTTTCACAGCCTCCACTATGATCGGCATCAGATTGTCTTCCCCATGTGCCACACCTTCCAATTCTTTGAGTGACTTGTCGACCTTCGTGTTGTCCCTTTCTTTCTTTACCTTTTCCAACTTCTCCTGCTGCAGTTTACCAACCTGAGGATTGACCCTTAGGAGATTGCTCGGGGGCGCCTCTTCCATCATAAATTGATTTAATCCGACAATTATACTACCTTTCTTCTCCACACTCATCTGATAATCATAGGCGCTGTCGCCTATCTCTTTCTGCATATACGCCGTTTCTATCGCCTTTATCGCCCCACCCAGAAAGTCTATCTTCTCAATGTACTTCAAGGCCTTCTTCTCAATCGTGTCTGTTAATGATTCAACAGCATAGGAACCTGCCAGCGGGTCCACAATATCGGCCACACCGCTCTCATAGGCGATGACCTGCTGGGTTCGAAGCGCTGTCCTGACTGCATCTTCAGAGGGTAATGCCAGCGCCTCATCAAAGGAATTAGTATGAAGAGACTGCGATCCCCCTAGAACGGCAGCCAATGCCTGGAATGCCACCCTGACTATGTTATTGGTCGGCTGTTGGGCCGTAAGGGTGCAACCAGCCGTCTGGGTGTGGAATCTCAAGGTGCATGATTTATCCTTCTTCGCTCCGAACCTCTCCTTCATTATCTTCGCCCACAACTTCCTCGCAGCCCTGAATTTGGCAACTTCTTCGATGATATTGTTGTGCGCATTGAAGAAGAAAGAGAGACGAGAAGCAAAATCATCCACGTTTAGGCCCACCTTGATGGCAGCCTCCACGTAGGCAATACCATTTGCCAACGTGAAAGCCACTTCCTGAACAGCTGAAGATCCGGCTTCTCGGATATGATAACCGCTGATACTAATAGTATTCCAACGGGGTATATTGTCCTTACAGAATGCAAATATATCCGTGATGATTCGCATGGATTCCTTCGGTGGGAATATGTAGGTCCCCCTAGCTACGTATTCCTTCAAAATATCATTCTGAATCGTTCCGTTCAGTTTGTCGAGAGCCACCCCCTGTTTTTCGGCAACCCCTATATACATGGCAAGGAGGATGGCAGCTGTTGAGTTGATCGTCATCGACGTGCTAACCTTATCCATGGGAATCCCGTCAAAGAGAGTCTCCATATCCGCCATTGAGTCAATCGCAACCCCGCATTTACCCACTTCCCCCAGACTCAGTGGTTGGTCGGAGTCATAACCTATCTGGGTAGGTAGATCGAAGGCAACACTGAGACCAGTCTGACCTTGTTCCAGAAGGTACTTATAACGTTTGTTGGTATCCTCTGCAGTGCCAAATCCAGCATATTGCCTCATCGTCCAGAACCTCCCACGATACATGGTGGGCTGTACCCCTCTTGTAAAAGGGTATTTCGATGGAAATCCTATGTCCCTGAGGTAGTCTATGCCATCCATATCCAATGGGGTAAAAGCCCTCTTGAACTCGATGCCGGAGGTACTATCAAAGCTCTCTTTCCTTTCAGGACGTTTAGTCAGAGCTTTTTCAACTCCATCATTCCATCTGTCAAATTCTTCTCTAATATCTCCATGTTCAGAACCCATCTTAACCCCTCCATTTCTTTATTTTTGCCTCTCTACCTTGTCACATCTATACCTAGGCTCTTGATCTTTCTGTGTAAGTGGCTTCTTTCAATACCTATGGCCTGTGCTGTTTTCGACACGTTATCACTAAACTCCCTCAATTTTTCTTCGATGAATTGCCTTTCAAATCCATCCCTGGCGGCCTTCAGGGAATCGGTCTCAAAAAGACCGTTCTTCTCTCCAGTCTCCGGTTCTCTATTTATCGGAACCGGTATGTCCTCTTTTCTAATCACCCTCGCACGAGTCATAATGACCAACCTTTCAATGACGTTCTTCAACTCCCGGATATTTCCTGGCCATGCATATTCTGTGAACATCTCTAGAGCCTCATTTGATATCTCTTTCTCCTCCAACCCATTTGCTGCGGAGAACTCTTTCAAAAAATGCAAGACCAATAAGGGGATATCCACCTTTCTATCCCTAAGAGATGGAACCTCGAGGGGTATAACATTCAACCTGTAATAGAGGTCTTCCCTGAAGTTACCTAACTCGATCTCTTTCCTCAGGTCTCTATTTGTGGCAGCGATCACCCTAACATCTATATGTATTCTTCTGGTTCCGCCGACCCTTTCAAACTCCTGTTCCTGGAGGATCCTCAAAATCTTAGCCTGGGTCTTCAAGCCCATATCCGCTATCTCATCGAGAAAGATAGTGCCCCCATTAGCCATGTCGAATTTTCCTTTCTTTTGCGACACAGCTCCGGTGAATGCCCCCTTTTCATATCCGAATAATTCACTTTCGATCAACTCTTCCGGGATTGCAGCGCAGTTCACTTCCACAAAGGGATTATCGGCCCGAAGGCTCTTCTTGTGTATAGAACGGGCTACCAGCTCCTTTCCAGTCCCATTCTCACCTCCTATCAAGATCCATCCGTTGGTTGGTGCAGCGATTGTGATCTGCTCTGTCAGCCTGGTAATTGCTTCACTATTACCAATTATCTCGTACCTCTTGTGAATCTTCTGACGAAGGATCTCATTCTCGTCCTCCAATTGCTGAAGATTGAGGGCATGCTCTATTGTCAACACAACCTTATCGAGTGACAGCGGTTTTTCTATGAAGTCATATGCTCCTAGTTTCGTAGCAGTGACTGCCGTCTCTATGGTACCGTGTCCTGAGATCATAATAACACCGAGCCTGGGAAACATTGCTTTTAGCTTCTTCAACGTCTCGATCCCATCGATCCCCGGCATCCAGATATCAAGGAGGACCAGATTAGGCTTATCTTTTTCGGCCTTCTCTATAGCCTCCTCACCGTCACAAGCCAACAACACATTGTAGCCTTCATCTTTCAAAACGCCACGCAACGAATTCCTTATACTCTCCTCATCATCAACTACCAATATACTCTTTTTCATTCCAAACCCTTTTCTTCAAAGCCCGATCGGCAGCTCAACTATGAACCTCGACCCCTTAGGCTGATTTTCTTTTATCCTGATATATCCGTTGTGATCGGAGACTATCGTATTGACTATGGGTAACCCCAAACCGGTCCCTGACTTTTTTGTGGAGAAATACGGCTCGAAGAGTCGTGACCTGTCCTTTTGAGAAATGCCGCAACCTGTGTCAGCTATCTCCATCCTTGTAACTTGGAGGGCTTCATCATAAAAAGTATCCACAGTGACCTCTCCGCTCTTCCCCACAGCATCCACAGCATTGTCGAGAAGATTAATTATTACCCTCCTGATCTGCTCCCTGTCCAAATCAAAAATCGGAACATCGGGTTTCCCCTTAAACTCAAAACTTATCCCCTTGTGGGCTTCCTGATACAGGGCAAGGGTCTCTCTAATTATCTCATTTATGTCATTTGGGCAGGGATTACTCGAAGGCAAACGGGCAAAATTTGAGAACTCGTCCACTAAGGCCTTCAATTCTTCCACCTGGCCGATTATGGTCTTCGTACATTCATCAAAGGCCTTACCATTCTCGGAAAATTCAGCCAAATACCTTTTCCTTAACCTCTGCGCCGAGAGCTGTATCGGGGTCAGGGGGTTCTTGATCTCATGGGCTATGCGCCGGGCTACCTCCCGCCATGCTGCTGCTCGTTGGGCCTTTTGGACCTCGGTCAAATCGTTGAAGACCACTACCAGACCCATATAGTTTCCGTCTTCATCCTCTAATACCGTAACACTTATAAGCAAAGTCAGGGTTTCATCCGGCAAAGACAGCCTTATCTGCCTTCTAATAGTCATGTCCACAGAGTCGGTTGCCCCTTCTAATAATTGCCTAACCTCCTCCACAGAGTCGGGAGCAAATACATCACCATAGCGATTATTTATTACATTTTCAGCTTTTATCCCAAACATTTTCTCCGCTGATTTATTTATGGTACTGACCCTTCCTTCCTTGTCAATAGATATCACGCCGGCGGCCACGTTCTTCAGCACTATCTCCATGTATCTTCTGCGTTGATCCAGTTCTACGTTGGTGTCCTTCAATCCAATATTAGCTTCTTCCAACATAGATTTACTCGCCTTCAGGTCATAGGTCATCTTGTTGAACGAATTCATCAGACTACCGATTTCATTGTCTGCCACAGGGCCTATGTGAAAATCCAGGTTTCCACCTGCAACTTCATGAATTCCATTGGCCAGTATTTGGACCGGGACTGTGATCTCCTTCGCCAGATGAAAGCCAAACCACGTAGCTGAAAAAATTATGAGCAAAGTGACGATGGAAAGGGTTATGAAGTAACTTGCTTTTATCGGATGTTTTAACTTCTTGAGCTGTCTGTACTCTGAAAAGGTGGAAGATATCTCCGCCATTTTGGCAACAAGCCTTTGAGGTACATAGTAATTTACCATCACTACCCCAACGGCTTTTAGATTATTTGGCGTGGAATAGACAGGGACTACACCCCTGATCAGGTCCCCGTCGCCTACTGATTGAATCTTGGTCGTACCGTCTCCCTTTAATCCCTCCTCTATCAATTCCGGGTCATCTATAGTGATGTCGTCCACAGGTATTTCAGGATTGATTACTCTTACCAAAGCTTCTGATTTGTCTGAAAATACCTCTATCGCCCCCAGATTATATTGGTCCCGTTTGGATTGAATAAATCTCTTAAGTGAACCCTGTTTTCTTGGGCTTAAAAGTCTTTGTTTCGTTATACCGTGGCTTATCTGTCTTCCAAAATATATGGCGTTGTGTGCTGAATTCCGATAGAATGCTTGTGCAACTGTAAGAGATTCCTGTAGGGAGTTCTCCACTTGAATGCTAAACCAGTTTTCAATGCTATTGGTTATAAACCCCGCAGCCACAAAAAACAAGAGTACTGTGGGTACTATCGACAGACTGACAAACGCTACAACAAATTTGCTGCGGAGTTTCGCCCCCAATATATTCTTCTTTCTCTCAAATATGAGCTTTGCAACATTCCTCACCACCAGAAAAGTCACGAGGAGCAGCAAAATCACGTTGATATTCAGTAATCCGAAAAATAGAATGTTATTGGCGATAGGAAGTTGGCTACTAACTTTTGAAGAGTTGATTTCGAGAAATGTCAGGAGGATGACGAGAATGGTGGCGAATAGAATGATGTAACGTTCACGCTTTCGCCTCTTTGACTCCTGAGCATTGATCATTGGGGAATCTTCAGCAGCCATGTGATCGCTCAAGATAGCGCGCGTCTCTTTTTGACGTGAGAACCTGTTTAAAAACCCTTTAATGAAACTATTTAGACCATTTTTGCAGGTTTTTCTTAATGAAGCGGGGAATGATATCTTGAGTCGTTTGAGGGCCATAGCCGGTCTCCTCAGAATTTTACGCAGCAATCTTAGAACCATAAACAAATAAGGGTAATTTTGAAACTCAATTATTAGCTACAAATGGCTTAGGGACGTGGCCGAAACAACTTCCCCATTTGTACATCTCATCTTCAGGCCATCCCCCGATCGGGGTCGAGGACAGGCTTTGCCCGATCTTCAAACACAAAATCCTCGAAACAGGTAAGACTATTCCTGTGGTTTTG
>DAOWME010000024.1 GCA_030643245.1 Deltaproteobacteria bacterium | reverse complement strand
TGTTCATTGCCGGTCACTGCCATAGGCGTTGGGGTTGGTATTGATTACGGGATTTACCTGATGAGCAGGCTCCGGGAAGAGTGCTTGGTCCAAGGTGATTTTGAAACTGCGAGACTGATCGCCTTGGTCACGACGGGGAAGGTTATAATGTTTACTGCCCTGACCCTGGCTATAGGGGTTGGTTTCTGGTTATTTTCAGTAATGAAATTCAATGCGGAGATGGGGCTGCTTATTCTCTTGCTCATGATCTTCAACATGATAAGCGCATTGGTCTTTATACCAGCGTTGTCAGGGATCCTTAGACCGTCCTTTGTTAAGCATATAGGAAAGGGGGTGGTGGGCTAAAGGAAAGGGGGGGAATATTTGGAAGATAGCAATTAACAATCAAATTCTAGTCGGATGGGAGGGTATGAATCATGTTTAAGAGATTATTAATCGTAGTTTTGGGTTTAATGATTGCCTTTTTTGTTCAAAGCGCAACCGCAGCCGACCCAAAATGGGAAGAGAAACAAACAGCGTGTTTTGAGCAAATCGGCCTAAAACCCGGTGAGGTTATTGGGCAGGCAGATTGGAAGAGGGTTGAAGGCCTGATCCCGATTTCAATTATGGAGTGGCTAAAAAAGGGCTATCTCGATAATTTAAAGATAGCCGAATTTAAATATGATGCAAGCCTTGATGACGAATGGGTAAATGCCAGTCGCAAGAATGCCGGGAAGTATAAACTCGACAAGAAGAAGAAGAACCTGTTGGAAGCAGCGACAGGCAAGGCCCCGCTATGGATACACGGGGAGCCTTTCCCATATGTGGACGTAAAGAATGATCCCGATGGGGCCATGAAATTCATATTTAACCGTGATGTCGCCACACGTCGCTTAGAAACTTTTGCTCAGCAATTCCTCGTGGAATGGGTCAGCCCGCGTGGACTTGATCGGGAGCTTACAGGCGTTTATGCCTATTATTCTTACTGGTGCAAACCGAAGGGACAAGTCCGAAACCCGAGGAAACACCAGTACAGGGACTTAACGGCCGTGCTGAGCCCATACGATATGGCGGGAACGGCTCAGATAGGCTTGAGAAAGCTGGATGGAAGCAGCGACGATGTCTTTGTCTATATTCCGGCGATCAGAAGGGTCAAAAAGATGTCAGGCGCGAACAGGTCGGATCCGTATGTGGGTACCGATTTCTGCGTTGACGATGCATATGGATGGGTCGGGGACACCGTTTCAATGAAATGGAGGTTTCTTGAAGAGAGAGTGGGGTTATTTTCTACGGTAGAGTGGGGCGCAGACACTCCTTCCAAGATGAAACGGATGCCTGACGGGTCATGGAGAAGCCCACCGGATGAAATTTCAATGAAATTGGGCTACGAAGTGGAAGGCTGGAAAGGGGCGGAATGGGCGCCCGTAAATCTTGCCTGGATTCCGAGGTCCTTCTATGTGCTAGAGGCAATCGCCCTGGACCGCTTCTATAACTATGGCAAGATAGTCTATTGGATCGACAGAGAGAACTTCGCTATCAATTACAAAGTAATCTACAATAGGGCCATGGAGTATTGGAAAACGCTAATTGTTCCTTCTACTTTTATGGAATGGGGGGGCAAGAAGGGTATGATTGGCGGGGGCTTCGGTTACCTGATATATGATGAAAAGAGTCACCACGCCAGCGTAGCGTTCACCGCTGGAGTTCGTCGTGGCATGAATTTGTATCAGGTCTTTGATAGTCCAAAGTTCGCTGCAAAGACCTTTACTGTAGAGGGACTGCGTATGTGGTCCAAATAAGAAGAGGACCCCGCTTCCCCTTTGGTGGGATGCCCCCGTCAGATAGTAAAGATCTCACGGGGGCAAACGATACCCGTAATAGTTCAACAGACTGGAAATATTTGATAGGATAACAAACAGGCCCGTCCTGGTGCGGCTTGCCCATGGGACAATGTTCTATCTACAATAGGTACGGTATCGGAGACCTACAAAATCAGTTCTTCACTCGGGTCTTGTCCAGGGATTGACGTGATTGAATGCTCGATACCTCTTAACCAGTTGAGCATGTATAAGGATGAAATATCTAGGCCTCAAGATGAAAGACTGGCAGGATGAGAAGAAATTGCCCTGTAACTCCTGTTTATCCCGTCAAAAAATGGCCTAAATGTTGCCAATACCCAAAATTACAAAAGGAGAGGACAGATGAAAAAAGTTATAAAAACGGTGATGTCGGTTGTGGCTTTCGCCTTATTTTTTTGTGCAGGATATAGCCAGGCACTGGAAACGGATTTTCACGGACGCCTCCAGTCGACAACCGTGCTCAGGGATATCAATGGCTTCCAATGGGGTTTTCTCGATGACACCAAGGTCGTCCAATGCAGAAATGAGCTCAAGTTCGACCTTACTGTGAGACCGGAATATGAGCACAGACCCAATTTAAGAATGGAAAAAATCTTTCTCTCTTATAGAGGCGCGTATGATGCCATCTTTGATCTTACAGACAGGTACGATCCTATACGGGAAAAGAGCCCTAGTGATTTCATGCTTGGCAGAGATGATCTCGAGTACGAAAACGACCTTCGTGAGGCATTTGTGGACCTCGTCGTGGAAGGTGCGGACCAAAAGCTTGTCTTCCGTGGCGGAAGGCAGATAGTGCAGTGGGGTGAGGCTGACGGGTTTAATGTCGTCAACATTGTAAATCCTCTAGATAACTCTACGATGATGTTCTTTGAGAACCCTGAGGAACTGGCGACGCCCCTCTGGATGGGACGATTCAACTACTCCCGAGACACCCTCGGCCCTTTCTATGACATAGGTATTGAGGTTCTTGCGGTCCCGGACATCAGACCCCAACTCTTGGGCCCGCTCGAACACTACGATGACGAATGGCCCGGCTTCGTCACCGGGGACGGCTGCCCTCCCTATTCCTTTTGGGCTCAGCACAATAAAAGAAGGCAATATAGGCTCTTCGGTGATTTGCTTAAAAAGTACTTCTCCCCCGCCTTCGATGCCGATGCTTATTCCTTAGACTTCTTCGAGCAGTTTGGCCATGACACTGGTTTGCCTCTCCCGAAGGATCCCCCGACCAACTGGATTGAGGATGTTCCTTCAAGCACATTCGATAATATGGAATATGGTGTGAGGTTGCAGGCAGCCTATGGATCCTTTTTAGGAAATCTGTACTACTTTCACGGACACCAGGACTTCCCTGCCGTAGATTGGAGTCCGCTGGTGGCGGATGGTACTGCGTTTCTTACACACCCTGAACAAGATATGTACGGCGCCTCTTTCAATTTCTTCCTCTCCTCCATAAATGCTGTCCTGAGAGGCGAAGGCTGCATGATGAACAAGATGCACTTACTTAGTATAGAAGGAGTCACGGGATTCCCGGACGGCCTGGCACAAGGCGCCATAATAAATCAGCCCCCGTTTGTCGTCATGCCGTTGATAGACATCCCGCCCAGCACCACTGGTATTAAAAAACATGTTGTTTACTACGCTTTGATCGGTATTGATAAAGATTTATGGATAAGGTGGCTCAATCCAAACGACATGATCGGCACCTCATGGCAGGCATACCACAGACACATCAGCGGATGGGATGATAACCTTATTGATCTCTACAACCTATTTTACGAGGATGACAATTATAGGCTTACGGGTTTCTTGTATACTGACTACTGGCATGGCCGGATTCACCCGGAGATCTTTTTCATGTACGACCCGGAGGGCGTCTGGATGACTTCGGCATCAGTAAAGTATTCGAGGGACGGAAAGTTGTTCTTTAAGCTCAGCCAGATTTCCTTTTGGGGCAACTCCGGTAATCAGGGAGGCGATATGATAGGAGGAGCTTACACCGACTTTACACAGCCGGCTGACCTTACAATCGTGAGCGAGCTCTCCTTCAGGGTGGGATACAACTGGTAGGACCGTTCGGGGGAGCACCTGGCCATCTATCGAAGCCCCCCGTTTGGAGGGAGTAAATCGGGGTAGGGAAGAGCTTTGTGACTCCCTTCCTCCAACACCACCGGGCATGGGTGTCACACACCACTGCGATTCGGTTGGTTAAGTCGTCCATTGAGACAGTCGTGGAAGCCCAAGTGAAGCAATTTAGAAATAGGGTGTTGGCAACTGTTGTCAACTCCCCGAAAATACTAAAGAATCACAATAAATAAAGTAAATATTCGGTTAACCCGTATCTGAATGCTGTAATTTCAATATGTTACGGTACATTTTAAGCAAAGGCCTTAAAATCAATATTCACAATTTTATCATAAAAACGGCTTGTTACCTTCATGGGGGACGGGTTAACCGAATATTTACTAAATAAATGGTGCCGAAGGCGGGACTCGAACCCGCACGGGGATTGCCCACCACCCCCTCAAGATGGCGTGTCTACCAGATTCCACCACTTCGGCACAGACTGAATGTATTTACCCTTCCGGTTATTCGCCTTCCGGAGAAGACGGGGTGACCGGAGCTCTTTCTTCCATACGGATAGGGGTCTCTTCCATAACCGATGAGCTCGGTCGTTGAGCAGAAAAAAATGATAAGGTGAGGGACGTTAGCATAAATATAACTGCAATCGCAGCGGTCAGTTTTTCCATAAAGCCACCAGCCCCGCTACTGCCAAAGATTGTCTGGCTCGAACCTCCAAAGGCAGCACCCATATCAGCGCCTTTCCCAGCCTGTAAAAGCACTATCACGATTAAGGCAAGGCAAACAAAAACGTGTATTGTTATAGTCAAGGCAATCATTAGTTTCAGTTCCGTTAAGGAAATAGGTTAGTAAACGCGCTCCCAGCTTGTATATGGACAACCCTCAACAAGCAATACACTTTATTTTTACCACTTATTTTTACCACTTATCGGCTGAAATGTAAAGGGTATTTATCCCCCCTTGTAGATATTGGTTTAAAAAACCAACAGTAATTAAAAGCTATTTAGTCTTCATTATAAATACGCCATCCCAGTCTTGAGATGGAGGATTCTCCATAAGACTCTTGCTTCTCTCAACGTAAAGTCTCGATGGGTAATCGTCCGGTCTTAAGTCCAAAACCCTGTTGAAAGTCTCGACAGCTTCTTTCCACCTCCTCTCTTTGTATTCTTTAAGACCATGGCGGAAAAGATCAAAGGCCACACGCATGTCAACGGGCACACAGTTCCTACCTGTCAATTCATAGATCTTCACGGGCAAATTCTTACCCTTAACCCTTACTGAATCCAACTCCCTACAGAAGAATTTATCTTTGACTTTTTCGTATGTGAATTCACCAATTATTATGTTTGTGTGATACTGTTTGTTAGCCCCCTCCAGGCGGGAACCAAGGTTGACGCTGTCCCCCATCACCGTGTAATCAAACCTTCTGTCTGAGCCCATATTCCCCACTACCATTGAGCCGGTGTTGATCCCTATACCGATATCGAACCTAGGGGTTCCATTGGCTTGCCATTTATCTTGAAGAGTCTCCAGTTCCTCTATCATGTCAAGGGCAGTCCCGCATGCCCTGTGAGCGTGGTCATCCTGATCCAGGGGGGCTCCATAAACCGCCATTATGGCATCTCCCATGTATTTGTCCAGCAGACCGTCGTACCTGAAGACAATATCCGTCATAACGGTGAGATATTCATTCAGGAGCTTGACCAACATCTCTGGAGACAGTCCCTCAGAGATTGTGGTAAAGCCCCTTATATCAGAGAACAATACAGAAAGTTCTTTCTTTTCGCCACCCAGTTTCAACTTTTCCGGGTTTTTTAGCATCTCATTAACCACGGAAGCGGTCACATAGTGGTGAAAAGCCCCCCTTATCTTCTTCTTCTCTCGTTCTTCTGTTATGTAACGAAATACGGTGATCCCGATATAGACTAAGAGGAGTATAAGAAAGGGGTATACGATGTTTATCCATACCCCTTTGGACACGAAGAGATATCTGTTCAACATGAAGAAAGCGAAAAACAAGAAAATAGTAAACGCTGCACCAGAGACGGCCTTCAATTTAGGCAGCACGAACCCCAAAAGTAATCCCAATCCCATGACAATTGTAAGGTCTATGATCGTAATCCAGTCGGGGCGAATCAAAAAGTGTTGACGAAGCACATTGTCTATAATACTGGCGTGGATTTCGACCCCAGGATATGTGCTGCCAAACGGGGTAACTCTCATATCATAGATACCGATAGCAGTCGCTCCAACAAGTACGATCTTGTCCCTAAAGGCGCCGGGAGGAATGCTGCCGCTCAGGATATCCGCGATAGAGTGATGTGGGAAGGTCTTCGGTGGACCATAATAGTTGATCAGGACCTTCCCCCTCTCATCAGTTGGTATCATGATCTTCCCGAGTTGGATTCCTTCTACACCGTAGTCTGCAATCCTCAATGATAAGAATGAAGAAGCAAGATAGTGCTGCAAAACCCGCAAAGGTAACGATGGGAAAAAACTGCCTTTGTATTGGATCACCAGGGGCGCCCACCGGATAGTCCCGTCTCTATCGGGAAAGACATTGAAGAAGCCACTTCCCCTGGCAGCATCGGCAAGCTCGTCAAGATTATTTTCCAGCGCGTATGCCTCCTTTAAAGAGACCCTTTTGGCCTTTTCAGATTGGTATTTGACGGAAGGATACCTGGAGGACCATATCGTCTCCAAATCCACATCTCGGTTACTCCCTTTGATGTGCTCAAGACCTCTCTTTGATGCATGGAAAAAGTACCCCATGGTAACCTTTCCTGATCTCTCTATGGCCTCCGCAAGGATTCTGTCATTGTCTACTTCTTTCTCGGCTAGGGAAAGATATTCCATCAATTCCGGATTTTCCAGTCCCAGTGCTTCAATCCTTTTCTTGAAAGAGGTTATCCTCTCTAAATCCAAATTTTCATCCGGTTCGGCAAACACTATGTCAAGCCCTATGCTCCTGACCCCATACTCGGTCAAGATATCTATAAGTCCGGCTATTGTCTTTCTGGACCACGGCCATCTTCCCAACGCATCAAGACTCTTCTCGTCTATGGCGGCAATCACCACTTCGTGACCTGGTTTCACAGCGTCACGAGAAACAAATCGCAGGTCGAGGGCCTTGAGCTCCATAAAATCCAAAAAGGGAGCACCTGTCAAGTAAACGGCCACCACCGCGATACTGACAAGCAGACTAATCTTGAAACCGTTTAATCGCAGGGTAGCCTTCAACCGAGATCCCATAGGTGGCCCCCAAGGGAACGCCTCATACCATCTCTACAGTTCCCCCTACCTCTTTTTTCGGCACTTTCCCGGTGGTTTATTTTCTTTGACTTCACTAACGGGGACCTTTACCTCCCTGCCATCTTCTAATCTTACTATGACACTTTGTCTGATTATATTTTGCTCAATAACCTTTCCTCGACCCTGAGGAACGCGCACCATCTTACCACACTTTGGCATGTTTTTTTTAAGGTCAAGATAGGCTTCATGTTCGAAGGTAAGACAACAGATTAACCGCCCACATACTCCGGAGATTTTTGCCGGATTCAACGCCATGTTCTGGTCTTTTGCGATCCTCACAGAGACCGGCTCAAACTCTTTAAGGAAAGTTGAACAACAAAACTCCCTTCCACAGTTCCCTATGCCCCCCATCATCTTGGTCTCATTCCTCACACCGATCTGACGCATCTCAATTCTGGTGTGGAACCTATGGGCAAGCCTTTTTACCAATTCCCTGAAATCCACCCTGCTTTCGGCAGTAAAATAAAAAATTATCTTGGAACCATCGGACAATCGATCCACTTTTACGAGTTTCATAGGTAACTTGCATTCCCCTATCTCGCATAAGCTTATCTTATAAATCTCTTCTTCCCTTTCCTTATTCTTCACCTCTTTATTTATGTCATTGGCATTCGCTTTCCTTAGTATCTTTTTTAACGGCTTTTTTGATGATGAGATACGGCCTCCATTTAACTTTTTCACTACTATTCCAAGCCCAATGCCTCTCTCCGTTTGTACAACTACCCTATCATCGATTCGGAGTTTCAAAACTCCGGCATCGAAATCGTAAACCTTGCCGTTGTCTCCGAACTTTACTCCTACAATCTGCACTTTTCCCTCCAGACCTCACACGATAGGTCAATAAGAAAACGTCCAGCCACATGCGGAAAACCCCAAACCTTCAATTATGGCAAAGCCTTGTCAACATCACCTCCATTGTTAACCGCTTGTTGGAATTCCGTTGCAGTGCGGATTGTGTATCGATGATTATCCTCACTTTTTCCACTAGATCCGTTACAGTGAACTTCCCCTCGATCCTTTCTATCTCCGGCAGGAAATCGAAATTTATCAATCGATCCGATGGACAGCCCTCTTTAAAGATCAAAAGGTCTCGATACCATGTTTTTAGAAACTCCAATGTGTCAACAAGCAGATCCTTTTCTTTTGACATGTCTTCCGCAAGCTTGAACGTGTCATTGATATCATTTGGTGAGAGTGAATTGATCTTCTTGATAATCTTATCTCTATACTCTAAGGTGGTCCCTTCCGCCAATTTATGGGCCCTTCCCAAACTCCCTCTTGCCAAGTGCGCAACTCTTGACGCAGTCTCTTTCCCCTTCTCCAGCCTCTCTTCTACGACCATGGCAATCACGGCATGGGGCAGCGGCTGAAATTTGAGCCTCTGACATCTGGAATTCACAGTTGCCAAAAGAAGATGAGGGCTTGTGCTTATCAATATAAGTATCGTGTCAGGAGTCGGTTCCTCCAGCGTCTTAAGAAAGGCGTTAGCCGCCGCCTCGTTCATCTTTTCGGCATGGGGTATCAGACATACCTTCTTTCCGCCCTCATAGGGTTTATACTGTAAAGACCTCTGTAATTTCCTGATCTGGTCAATCTTGATGAAGTTCCCATCTGGTTCAAGGATGGTAACATCGGGATGATTTCCACTGGTAATTCTTCTGCATGACCCGCACAGATCGCACGAATCAGCTGTTTCGTTAGAACAGTTCAGGGCTTTGGCAAGGGTCAATGCAGTTAGTTTTCTCCCCACACCTTCTTCCCCAAGAAAAAGGTAAGCATGGGGTACCCTGTTATTTTCTATGGCCCTCTTCAGTAGGGCGACCTGTCTGTCCTGGCCTAGTATGTCACTAAATGACATTCGTCTCACTTCCTTCTGCTATAGATTTCGGCATCCTTCATAAAAGCTATAAAGTAGTTTACACCTGAAACCCTATATTCTTGAAAGTACGGTCTTGCAAATCTCTTCGTGGACGATATCCCTGTCTTTCGTCCCATCTATGACCACAACCCGCCTATCTTCCTCCGCGGCAACCTTCAAATACCCCTCTCTCACTTTTTGATGAAAACTGATGCCCTCCATCTCTAGTCGGTTTTCTCCCTCCCGGCCTAATGCAGCGGATGCCCTCGCCATCGCCCTCTTCAAACCAATCTCCACCGGGCAGTCGAGAAGGATGGTAATATCGGGTGTCAAACCCGAGGTAGCTAATTGGTTCAATTCTTTGACCAAGACAATGTCAAACCCCCTTGCATACCCCTGATAAGCGATGGTGGCATCGCTAAAGCGATCGCAGAGCACTATTTTCTTATCCATAAGAGCGGGCCCGATCACATCTGCTACGTGTTGTGCCCGGCTGGCCATGTACAGGAATAATTCTGTGCTGGGTCTTATCTCTTGATTCTCGGGGGAGAGTAATATCCTTCTCACTTCATCTCCGATCCCCGTCCCACCCGGTTCTCTCGTAATTATGTAAGGAAGCCCTTTTGTGCCGAGGAAATCCCCCATTAAACCAATCTGTGTAGTCTTTCCACAGCCTTCTATACCCTCAAATGTTATAAACATGTTTTCATACTCTATCTCCTAGGTTTCACGTTGTCCTTAACCCAGTTGACGGCCTCTTCAATCTTGGTTCCCGGACGAAAAACCGCCTTGATTCCTGCTTCCATAAGCCAGGGTATATCCTCATCGGGGATGATTCCCCCGCTGAAAACTACTATATCGCCTGCCCCCTTTTCCTCCATTAATTTGAGTATACGGGGAAAGAGGTGGTCATGTGCTCCGGCTAGGCTACTCAATCCCACTGCATCCACGTCTTCTTGAACAGCAGCAATTACTATCTGTTCCGGGGTCTGATGGAGGCCTGTATAGATCACCTCAAACCCCGCATCCCTCAGTCCTCTGGCGATGATTTTTGCTCCTCGATCATGTCCGTCCAGTCCGGGTTTAGCAATCAATATTCTTGTTTTACCTTCCGAATCCATCTTTCCTCCTGTTCCTTAAAACATCCCTGGATCACGATAAACCCCAAAGACTTCTCGAAACACATCGCATATCTCCTGCAATGAAGCATATTCCTTGACCGCATTGAGTATATGGGGCATTACATTGTCACTACCCTTGCAGGCATCCCGGACCTTATCCAGGCAGGCCTTCACTCGATCGTTGTCACGGTTCTTCTTCATCTCCCGGGTCGCTGCGATCTGTTTCTCCTCCAAGTCCGGCGATAACTTGAGGGTATCAACAGGAATATCCTCTTCCATCTCATACTTGTTAACGCCGACCACTGTCTTCTCTTGACTATCAATCTGTTGTTGATAGTGATATGCAGCCTTGGCTATCTCGTTTTGTGGATAACCCTTTTCAATGGCCGCGATGATCCCCCCCATCTCATCGATCTTATTTATATATGCCATTGCTTCCGTCTCCATCTTGTTGGTGAGGGTCTCCACGAAGTAAGACCCTCCCAGTGGATCGATAGCATTGACCACACCCGTCTCTTCGGCAATGATTTGCTGGGTTCTAAGTGCAATGGTCACCGATTCTTCACTTGGCAAGGCCAGCACCTCATCCAGGGAATTTGTATGTAGTGATTGGGTACCTCCCAGAACTGCCGCCAGGGCCTCAAAAGCCGTCCTGACCACGTTATTGTAAGGCTGTTGCGCAGTCAGAGAACATCCCGCTGTCTGTGTATGGAATCGCAGAAGCCATGATCTAGGGTTCTGTGCCTTGAATCTCTCTTTCATAACCCTTGCCCAGATCCTTCTGGCAGCACGGTATTTGGCGATCTCCTCGAAGAAATCTATATGGGCATTGAAGAAGAAGGAAAGTCTCGGGGCAAAGCTGTCCACATCCAGTCCTCTCTCAACAGCCGCTTCCACATAACCTATCCCATCAGCCAGGGTAAAGGCCAATTCCTGTACCGCAGTGGACCCCGCTTCTCTAATATGGTAACCGCTAATACTTATGGTGTTCCAACGCGGTACCTCTTGCATACAATACTCAATAGTATCTACAATAACCCTTACTGAGGGTCTGGGAGGGCACATGAAGGTCTTTTGAGCGATAAACTCCTTGAGCATGTCATTCTGAATGGTACCCCCGATCTTTTTCTTATCTACCCCCTGTTTCTCTGCCACTGCTATATACATCGCCAAGAGGATAGCAGCCGGAGGATTTATGGTCATGGATGTGGTAACCTTATCGAGGGGGATACCATCGAACAGTATCTCCATGTCTCTGAGGGTATCTATGGCGACCCCGCATTTCCCCACTTCACCCAACGCAACCGGAGAGTCCGAATCGTATCCCATAAGTGTAGGCATATGAAATGCAACACTGAGACCAGTCTGGCCCTGGGACAGCAAGTAGTGATACCTCTCATTCGTGTCTTTTGCGGACCCAAAACCGGCAAACATCCTCATGGTCCAGGTCCTTCCCCTGTACATGGATGGTTGAACCCCGCGGGTAAAAGGATACTCTCCCGGGAAGCCCACTTCTCTCTGAAAGTCGGAATCCCGGATGTCGACAGGTGTGTATAAACCCCTTATCTCCATGTCAGATACAGTCGAGAACCTCTCCTTCTTGTCAGAAATTTTAGCTGAGGTCTTATTGAACTTATCCTCCCACGCTTCCCTATCCTTGCTAATCTCTTTTATCTTATCTTCCTTAAACATCCCTTACCTCCCTTGCGAATGTATAAAGAACCGGGCATGCTTGCCTGATCCTTAGGGACGGGGACGAAATAACTTCCCCATCTATGCATCTCACCTTCAGGCCATCTTCGCCCGATCTTCAAACACAAAATCCTCGAAATAGTTAAGACTATTCCTGTGGTTTTGTATTTTCAGATCGAACAAATCCAACCTAAATCTGAGCGCCAGCTTGAGGAAGTTATTTCAGCCCCCGTCCCTTAGTGATCAGACGACCGATGCATCCGAGGGCCTAAAGCCCGCCAGGCCCACCCCTTGTTCCTTTACAGCGCTCATACAATTCCTCCAGATCTATCTCGTTGTAATGATACCCTATCTCTCGAATTGAATGTGCATCACTGTTCTCAAATATGATTAGATTATACTCCTCCGCCAACGCTTCTATCCTGGCCTCTTGCAGTTGCCACGCTCCGTTCTTTATTTCAACGCCATGGATCTTGTCTCCCTCTTCCTTGAGAAATGTGTCGAAGTTGCTCCCGAAAAACGGGTGGGCCAAAAACCTGAACACAGCGTTTTGATCCAGGAACAACTCTACCACGTGCTGCCTGTGAAGAGAGATCTCCTGCCCGGGGATGATAATGGCCTCGCCGGGAAAATGGAGGTCTACTATCTCTTTGACCCTGAACCCATAATCTTTCTTATCATGGTCGGTGACAGCGATGCCGTCGAGTCCTCTCTCTTTTATCCGTTCGACGATTTTCTTCACCGTTTCTATTTTCGGGATAGAATCCCCGGTTGATTCGAGACAATGGGTATGTAAATCGATCTTTATCTTCAATTCTCCAGACTTCCTTTCAGACATATAAGCAGTGAATCTACAGGCGCCAACATGACCATTCCCTCAGTTACCTCCTTCTTCTCCCGTCTATAGTCTCGAACAGGGCCTGAAGTCTCGTGTCTATCTGAGAATCCTGGACCATTTCGGGATCGATCATATCAGCCTCAATTACGACCCCCGGGATGCCGTACTTCTTGTCGAGGGCGTCTATTTGATCGAGATGGGACTGGTTCCACATCCTGCATGACTTGGAGGAGAACATGACCAACCCGTCGATCGAATATTCCTCGATCAGCTCGCCTATCATCTCAATAGATCCCTTTGGGGCCATGTGACAGGCCAGGCCCGTTTCCTCCCCGTACACCCAATCCACAACAGTATCAAGAGGATGTTCCGGGTCGATAAGTTCAGGATGAGGAAACATCTCCCACGGGTACCTCCCGCACAGGCAAACAGCGCCGTGCGGAGTGAACTTTCGCATAAACTTTCCCAGGAAGGCCCACGGGATCCATCCATCCCAGTATATGCGATACTTTTCCCCCTCCGGGGCCAATGCCGGAATACCCTTTTCATGCCTTTCCTTTAATTCCTTCAAGAGGTCTTCGTAGAACGGTATGCCTGCCGGGTCTCCCATCATATAGATAACAGGGGCCATGCTCACGGCATAATCCCAGAGTGTCCAGGTAGCGGGTTTCGTGGCCAGAAACTTCCAACACTCGTTTCTTAGAGTGGCTGTCTTCTTAAGCACACTCAGGATTTCACTCAGCCTGTCATAATCAAAAGGCTTTTCGCATACGTCTTCAAGGTTTGGTATAACGTTTTCCACAATTTGTCTGTAAACGAATTCTCGAATCCTGGGCCGATCTTCCTTATTAAAGACGAACGGAAGCTCGAGAGGAGCAATGCGAAGTCCCATCCTTCTGTAAAAGCTCTCAGAATAATGAGACTGTTCAGTGCAGTAGCGTCCGGCTATCAGCAGATCCGGCAAGGGGAGTATTGCCTGCTCCTTTATGGGCACCCCCTTCTTGATAGCCTCCACCAACCCCATGTGAAGCCGGTGATAAGAACATGTCTCAGGAAGATCCCCTGTCGTCTCCGCCAGCCTCAAAAGTTCATCCGCGGCCCCTATACCGCCGGCGTACGATGCATACCCTGCCATAAAATGGCATTTCATGCCCATAGAATAAGGGAACATGAAACTGGGGCCTGACGCCCACGCAACTTTCTCTCCTCTTTCCTTGGCTGCCCTCAGATCGCCCCAGTGTTTGTCAACCAGCGGCCTGATATTGCCTGTTGCTCGAAGCCGATTTACCTTATATTCTACGCCCATTATACACCCCCTATTGTCTCCACAAATGACTGCAACCTCGTCTTTACCCCTTCCAGGGAGATGATCTCATGTTCCATCTCTATCATCACCTCGGGCACACCCTCCTCCACCATCTTGCTTTTGAAGTCGGGATAATAACATGTGTGAGGAGGACAGTACTTCACTCGTATACTTATGATACCCTTGGCATCATTCTCCTTCATCTGCTTTATGACCTCGACCCCCCAATCTATATCCCATACTCCCTTGGTGGGGCAGAGGGGAGTTTTGACAAGATAACGATCGGCCAGCGCCTCGATGGGATCGCCATTAGGGTTGACCTTATTTGCAAAGTATCTCGAACCCACGTAGAGATCGTCATCAGGAATGATCATGCCCAGATCTTCTATAATGTCGAGGATGTCGAATTGCAGGGTCTGGCATAGACAGCCAACCGGGATAACCTTGATCCTGTCTTTTTTGGGTTCTACACTCTTTTTTTCCATGCCGTTGATGAGCTCTCTCAGCAGTTCATTATGGTCTTCCTTGAGCATCAACATGCTCGACCATACAATTTGCATGACCTCTCTTGCCCTCAGTATCTCTGGTTTTTCTCTCCGTATTTCGTAAACCCTTTCCAGGAGACTGCGGTTTTCATTATATATTTCGATACTCTCCTTGAGGTTGTCATCGCTTATCTTCTTGCCGGTAAAGTCCTCCAATGATCCCTTGAAGGATTCCAGGTCACCCAGTAGGAACGATTTAATTGAATCACCCTTATAGATAGGGGGTAGATACAAGATCTTCTGGTAAGCCGGTTTGACGTTTCTCTCCATTATAAGAGGGAACTCTCCAACCTGGAGACATTGCCTTACATGAAAGACCATCCCGTCCATAAAACTGAGCTTTCCCCTTACCGCATCATCTACGAAGCTCCTGGTAATGCCGCAATCATAAGCCGGAACGTGGGCGTGCCCCCATGTTACGGACTCATTGCCCCTCCATATTACCACCGGGATCAAACCGGCCGCGTGGACGATCTCTTCCGGAACATACATGGGGAAGCACCCGATGATCTTCTTTTGCGTGCGGTCTTTCAATCCGGCAACGTAGGCGTAGGGGTCCGATGTGACCTCTACTATCTTACTCAATGCCTTTTCCATATTACTCCCCTTTCCTTGGCCTTCTTCGAGTTAACGCCCTTCGGGCGAGCTGTTGGCTGTTAGCTGTTAGCTGTTGAGCCGTTGAGGCTGTTCGACTTATTAGCTTAATGGCTTACCAGCTTAATAGCTGTGAGTGGCTAGCACACATAGTCAGGAACTAATTGATATAATTGACTAAAAAATGGGATTTCCTATACTATCAAGTCAACACCCCTGTCTCGCTCTTTTCTCAAAGGCCTATATGTAAGTTCATAGTCGCCGACTATTTCCTTCTTGCGTCGATCGTCTCGAGCAGCGCCTCTATCCTCGTTCGCATCTGATCCTCAGCGAACATGGTAGAATCGATCATATCTCCGTCGATAACAACCCCAGGGATACCGTATTTTTTCTCTATATTGTCAATGATCTCCTGTTGACCCAGGTTCCACATCCTGCAAGTCTTCGATGAGAAGAAGAGCATGCCGTCAATAGAATACGTCTCTATGAGCTCCTCGATTTTATCTTGCCCTCCCCACGGCCCATCGTAATAAGACAAGGTATTTGGGCTTGTGTAGATCAGTCTTATCCACTCGTGGATGATATCATCGGCTTCCGGGTCTATATCATCAGGGTGAGAGAAGAACTCCCATGGATACCTCCCGGCAATAGGAATTGCACCGTAAGGTATCATGATACGGATGACTTTTCCCAGGAATGACCAGGGGAGCCATCCGTCCCAGTATAGACGATATTTCTCCCCGTCAGGATGAACAGCATAGATATTCTTTTCTGCCCTCTCTTCCAGTTGCTTCAAGAGGTCCTGGTAATATTCGAGGCTTTCAGGTTTACCCATTGCATAAAATATCGGGGCTATACTAACGCCGTAATCCCAGAGCGTCCAGGAGCTGGGCTTTCTCTTAAAGAACTCCCAGCACTTATTCCGAATTATACAGGCCTCTTTCCACGACCTAAAGATATTCCGCATGTTTTCCTCGTCAAACTTACTGCCGCTCACCTCCTCTATGGCGGGGATAAGGGTCTCCTTGACCTGGTTGGTTACGAACTTCTCTAACCTCGGCAGGTCGTCCCTGGAACGGGCCGATGGTAGCTCGATTGTCACAGTTTTCATGCCGAACCTCCGGTGAATCGCCTCCATATAATGAGACATCTCCGTGCAGAACCTACCACCGATAAGCAAATCGGGAGTGGGGAGGATCACCTGGGGATTGCTTACCGGCCAGTCGTTCATTATCATTGCAGCCATCCCCGTATGGAGGCGGTGATAGGAACACGTATCCCTCATCTCCCCAAATCTCTCGGCAGCTTCGAGGACTTCATCGGCCATCCCTCTTCCACCACAGTAAGCCGCATATCCTGCCATAAAATGTGACGCTATATTCGGAGTGGCATATGGGTATATGAACATGGGGCCCGAGCACCATGCTATCTTCATGCCCTTATCTTTTGCTTCCCGAAGTTCATTCCAATGTTTGTCGACGAGGGGGCCTACCCCTGAAGTGTCAAGCTTGTTTATTTTATATTCTGTACCCATCTTATACACCCCCTAACATTTCCTTGAAGGATTGCAATCTCGTTTTCACGCCCTCGTATGAGATAATCTCATGCTCTATCTCTACGAGGACCTCGGGAATACCAGCATCTGCCAACACCGTTTTGACATCCGGATAATAGCAAAGGTGGGGAGGACAATACTTGGTCATCAGGGTTACAATGCCGTCAGCGTTGAGTCTCTTTACTTTGTCTACCAGCTCCTTCCCCCAGTTCACCTCAACCTCTCCCCTTGCAGGGTCTACCGGGGTCTTGATGAAGTGACGTTCCGTCAGCGCCCCTATGGGGTCATCCGTTATCTCTGCGTCATTTGCAAAATATCTGTATCCGACATAGATATCATCGTCCACAGGGATCATCCCAAGGTCTTCTATCATGTCGAGGAGTTCGACCTGGGGATGGATACAAAGACATCCGGAGAGGAAGACCTTCTTCCCCTTCACCGGCTCATACCCATTATTCTCCAACCGTGAGATCAGGGCTTCGAGCAGTTTATTGTGATCCTCTTTCAGCATCAACATACTCGACCACACGACCTTGAGTATATCCCTTGCCGGCATGATCCCAGGTTTTTTTCTCCTTATATCATATAATCTCCTGAGCAAAGAGCGATTTTTGTTGTAGATACGAATGCTCTCATTCAACTTCTCATCCGTTATCTCTTCCCCGCCGAACTCCCCAAGACTCTTTCTCAGCCTCTCCAATTCACCTCTTGTGAATTCCAGGTCAGCGTTACTGGCGTGGTATATTGGCGGCATATAAAGATATTCTTCAAAAGCCGGCGGCATATTATTTTCTATGATAAAGGGAACTTCCTGGGATTGCAGGCATTCCCTTAAGAAGACCATGCCGTCCATGAACTTCAGCTTCCCTTTGACAGCGTCATCCACAACGCTTTTGTTCATCGGGCAATTATAAGGAGGCACATGCGCATATCCCCAGGTAATGGCCTCATTACTCCTCCACATAACGACGGGGAGCATCCCGGCGGCATGTGCTATCTCCTCCGGCAACCACATAGGGAATATACCGATAACCTTCTTCTGATTCTTCTCTTTCCATTCTTCAATGGCGCTATAAGGATCTGATGTATATTTAACGAACCCCTTCATTATCTCTTCCATAAAATTCTACCTCCTCACTCACCTCGTTAGTTTCCTTCCGGAAATAATACTTTTCCGCAATCTCTACGTCAGTCTGCGTTTATCACCTCCTTTGCCACCATTCTGCTGAAAAATCGAGAAATCATATCACAAAAATCCTCCCCAGATGTTTCCTCATTAATCTGCCCACGTCAAATAGATGTTCTTCAACGGCTTTCCTCGCGGCTTCCGCGTCCTTCCTGGAAAAGGCTTCAAGGATATTTCTATGCCCGGAGATACATGAGTCCAACATCCCGGGGCTAGTACAACCCAGGTACCAGTATCTCCCCAAAGGTTTTGTCCTCTGGTCCAATAGCCTTGTGAGGAGAGACTTCTTCTTTCCCAAGATATACGTGTTATGAAATTCAACATTTAACCTGAGCCACCTCTCGTAGTCTCTCTGGCATTCTTCATCCTCCAGGACAACCTCTATCTCCCTCATCTTTTCGATGTCTTCTTTTGAGAGGCTCTCCGCATTCAGATAGGCAGCCAGGCCCTCAAGTACACCGGCTATAAAATACATCTCTTCTATCTCCTCGGGTGATGATTTTAACACGGTCGCCCCCTTATTGGGGGTTATCTTGACAAGACCTTCAGTCTCCAAACGTTTTATGGCCTCCCTCAGGGGGGTACGACTTATATTGAGTCTTTCCGCTAACGCGGACTCTATCAATCTCTCGCCAGGCTGAAAGTAACCGGAAAATACGGCCTTTCTAAAGAACTTGTATACGGATTTCTCAATGGATTCTCCCTTTTTTACCAACAACTTAAACTCAAAGGAACTATTACTCAAGGACTGCCCTCCAGATGGTAATACAATTTGGAATACAATTTATAATGCCACACTTTATAACAGACCACAACCGGAGTCAAGCGTTTTTCGGGGTAATGACTTGGTCCAAAAAACTCGTCCCATTTTCCAAAGGACTTACACCGAATGCTGAAGCTATAGTCTGCCCAACATCAGCGAAGGTATCTCGAATACCCAGATCCCTCCCCCTTATAGACGATGGGTTATATACCAACAGCGGAACATATTCTCTCGTATGATCTGTACCCGGCATTGTAGGGTCGCATCCGTGATCAGCGGTAATAATCAAGAGATCACTATCCGTCAACATCCCCAAGATCATGGTAATGTTAGTGTCAAATTCACTCAGCCCATTGGCATACCCATCGACATCGTTCCTGTGTCCCCATACCATGTCAAAGTCGATCAGGTTCGCAAGGATCAAACCCTTTCTCATTCGTCTCATCTCGTTAGTGATCTTTACCATTCCATCACGGTTGTCATCAGTAGGGATGGAATTACTTAACCCCCTATTCGCAAATATGTCACCGATTTTACCTATACCTACCACCGGAAGACCGGCCGCTCTTAAAATATCTAAAACCGTACGGCCGGGAGGCGGCATTGAGTAATCTTTCCTTGCCCTGGTCCTTCTGAAATCACCGGGCCTACCGATAAAGGGACGGGCTATAACCCTCAAAACGCGATAAGGATTGAGGATCTTCCTCATCATTCGACATATCTCATAGAGTCTATTCAGCGTGATAACATCCTCGTGGGCCGCAATCTGGAAAACGCTATCGGCTGAAGTGTATATTATGGGTTTCCCGGTCTTTATATGCTTTTCTCCCAAGTCTTTGAGGATCTCCGTGCCTGAAGCCGGGAAGTTTCCAATCACATCCAGACCGGTCGCTTTCCTGAACTTTTCAATGACTTCCTCCGGAAATCCGTTGGGGAATACCGGAAAAGAAATATCCTGAATGAGTCCGGACAGCTCCCAATGCCCTATAGTGGAGTCTTTCCCTTTAGAGGCCTCCGACATCTTCCCGAAAGATGCCGTAGGGCTAACGTCTTTTCTTAACCCCTCTATATCCTCAATCAATCCCAAACCCATAGACTCCAGATTAGGGAGATTCAACCCGCCCAATTCCCCAGCAATATTCCCGAGGGTATTACTCCCCAGATCCCCATAATCCTCCGCATCGGGAAGTTCTCCAATGCCGACACTGTCCAGCACTATAAGGATCACGCGTTCTTTTATGCCATTTATGGACATTTCAAATAATTTTATCCCCTCTACGCCCCAATACGCTACAGCACAGATAAGGGATGGGGCTGAAATAACTCCCCCATTTGTGCATCTCATCTTCAGGCCATCTTTGCCCGATCTTCAAGCACAAAATCCTCGAAATAGGTCAGACTATTCCTGCGGTTTTGCGCTTTCAGATCAAACAAATCTAACCTAAATCTGAACGCCAACTTAAGGAAGTTATTTCGGCCTCGTCC
>DAOWME010000013.1 GCA_030643245.1 Deltaproteobacteria bacterium | reverse complement strand
TTGATGTAAAGGATAAAAAAATCTTGTTTATCCTGTAATCCTGTCAAAAGATCTTTTTAATAGGTGAAAATTCGTTGTGCATGTTATAAGAATTTGGCTCTATATGGATTCCAGGTTGTTAGTAAGAAGAAGACGAAGCAAGGAGTCCATGAGCTTTTTCCCTCGTTTTTTTGCGTTATGGACAAACTCAAAGAATCCGATGTAGTTGGGCAACTTTTCTTGAGAAATCCCTCGATGAGGTCGCAGCCAAGAGCGCAACAGAGAACAGAAACCTTCTATTGTATTTACGTGTACTTCACAAAATCCATCGCCATCATCATCACGGGCATATTCACCTCGGGCATGACATACACTCTGGTGCTCGTACCCCCACTCCGACAATCGGCCATAAATGCCATACTCGTCCGTGAATACAGTAGCGCCCGGAATAATAGTAGCTTGAATCAAGGGGGCGATGCTTGAAGATCGGGCAAAGATGGCCTGAAGATGAGATGCACAAATGGGGAAGTTATATAACCTCTCAATATGCAGCCGGCAAGCGGCAAACCTGACCAACTGCATATGTCAAAAATTTTATTGACACACAAGCATATCTATCCTATATTCTTTGGCTTTAAAGGGCAATATGGCATCCTTCATATATATAAAAAATTAGTTTACGCTTCTCAAGGATGGGGGCGTCAATATACAAATTTCGGGCAGATGAAAATTGTCCCTCACATAGCTTTTCGGTGTCAGGTGTCAGGGGAGAGAAACAAAAAATCCAAATCCTAAACATTGAACACTAAAACCTGGAGTGATAAAAATAGAGTGTAAACTACTTCTCAGTTCTTATGAAGGATGCCCGAATGAGTTTGTAAAGTTTTTGGACGTGTTTCTTTGAGGTGTTGAGACTATGATACCAGTAGAAAAGGCAATTGAATTAATATTGAAAGAGATAGAGGTGCGGGGGGCGGAAAAAATAAATATCCTCAGTTCTTCAGGAAGGGTAGCTGCAGAAGATATATCTTCCAACAGAGATATTCCCCCCTTTGATAATTCGGCAATGGATGGATATGCGGTTAAGTTCGGCGATGTTCGCGAGGCTTCCAATGAAGATCCGTCTGTTTTGAGGGTAATAGAAGACCTCCCTGCAGGGTATATACCCAAAAAGGCCATAAATAAAGGAGAGGCCGTGAGGATAATGACCGGAGCCCCTATTCCGCAGGGTGCCGACACCATTGTCATGGTGGAAGATACGGAAATACTTGGGGATAGAGTAAAGATATTCAAGAAGGCCAAACATGGAGAACACATCAGGCTGAAGGGTGAAGATGTGAGGGCTGATGATTTGGTTATCTCTAAAGGGACGACCATTCGTCCGGCAGAGGTCGGGATGATGGCATCTGTTGGCAGGGCCTTTGTCTATGTCCATCAAGTGCCTACAGTAGCTATTCTCTCTACAGGAGACGAGTTAGTGGACGTTGACGGTAATCTCACCGAAGGGAAGATCATCAGCAGCAACAGTTATACCCTGGTATCTCAGGTAAGAGAATGTGGCGGGAAGCCGGTTTACCTGGGGATAGTCAGAGACACAAAGGAAGAGATAGCGGCGAAGCTCACGGAGGCAACACGCGCGGATGCCATAATATCCTCAGGGGGTGTTTCTGTGGGAGACTACGACCTGGTGACGGATGTCATTGAGGAGTTGGGGGGGGGTATAAGGTTCCGGAAGATTGCGGTGAGACCTGGGCAGCCCGTTACTTTTGGTATAATAGGGGGCAAGCCCATCTTTGGATTACCCGGTAATCCGGTTTCTTCAATGGTATCTTTTGAACAGTTTGTGCGTCCTGCCCTTCTCAAGATGAGTGGGTTTACTAAAATCTTTCGGCCCGTGATTGATGCAATCTTGAGAGAAGATCTCTCTCAAAAACCCGGACGTAAACGATTTATTCGCTCCGTAGTTACGCTCGAAGATGGAGAGTACTACGTCAGGACCACGGGGGAACAGGGATCAGGGATTCTGATGTCCATGGTTAAGTCGAACGGACTGATCGTCCTGCCAGAGGACAAAACGGATTTTAGGGCGGGTAAGAAGGTCAGGGTTCAACTCTTGGATAGGAGCTTTGAATTTGGCGAAGAACCGAGATATGGATGAGAAGATCAAAAAGAGAAAAGAGAGTTCGCGGAATCCCGGACTGATGAAGGGAGTCTTCAAACAGGTCCGGGATTTTTTTGCTTCCCCACGGGTTACCGTTCCCCTACTCATCCTCCTTGCCGTTACTTCTATCATTGGTACCCTCATTGAGCAAAACCTGAGTGAGGAGAAGTACCTGAGGCATTTTGGGATTTCCGTCTATCACATATTCCGCGTGCTCGGATTTTTTGACGTGTATCACTCTGTGTGGTATATTTGTCTTTTTTTATTACTCACCATAAACCTACTGACGTGTTCCTTCAAGCGTTTTCCGGGCACATGGAAGACTTTCTTTCACACCAGTCGGGAGTTGGATGAAGTCCTCATCAGGGCCTTACCATATAAGAAAAGCGTTACAAAGAGAGGTTTGCCGGAAGCGTTTAGTGAAGATTGTAAGGGCATCCTAGCCCGGTACTTCGCCAAACCTGTCGAAACTCACCAGGTCGACGGAGGCCTCCACCTCTATTCGGAAAGAGGCAGGTTCTCGAGACTTGGTGTTTATTTTGCCCATCTCGGTATCATCGTTATATTTATCGGAGCGTTGATCGGTTCAATATTTGGGTTCAAGGGGTATGTGAATATTGTCGAAGGGGAGTCGGTGGGTAGTATTTCCTTGAGAGGGGATTCATCTCCTTTTGAGTTGGGATTTCAGGTGAGATGCGATGATTTCAGTGTTTCCTATTACCCGGGCAAGAACTCCGTGAAGGGAATTCCCAAGGAATATAAGAGTGTATTAACTGTCATAGAGGGGGGAAGGAACATACTCCAAAAGGACGTTCGGGTTAACCATCCGCTCAGATATCGGGGGTTTTCATTCTATCAATCGGACTATGGAACGGCAACATGGGGTAAGGGATCTCTTTTATTGCAAGTAACCCCCAGGGGCAACGAGGAGGAGAAGAGGGACTACTCAGTAGAGTTGGGGGGAGATTTCAGGATAGAGGGGACGCCTTATACTGTCAGGTTTACCCGGCTTGTACCTGATTTCCTGATGGACGCCAATGGAAGGGTTACTAGCAGATCCTTGAAGATGAATAATCCTGCTGCACTGTTGACTCTTCTACGAAAAGAAACCCCGTTATACAGCACGTGGGTTTTCAGAAATTTTTCAGACTTTCACGGCAAAGGTGACGGTGATTATCAATTTACTTTTGTGGATTTCAAGAGCAAGGAATATACTTTCCTTCAGGTTACAAAGGACCCCGGGGTGTGGGTCGTGTGGTCGGGTTGTGCCTTTCTGATCTGTGGAGTTTTGAGTGTTTTCTTTTTCTCCCACCGTCGTGTCTGGGTGCGGATAATAGGGAAGGAAGAGAAGACTCATATCACTCTGGCCGGGACAACCAGCAAGAATAGAGGAAGTTTCGAACACAAGTTTGAAGAATTAAAAGAGGCTATTGAGACCTTATGCCAGAATGTAGTTCATAACAAGCAAACGAAATAAGGGGCCGGCAAGCGGTAAACCTGCTCAACTGCACAGATCGAAGGAATTTGATCCATGAGGAAAAATCCATGACGAGTTCGATGCTTTTCAGTATTATTACCTTTATCTACTTTCTTTCCATGTTTCTCTACCTCTGTTACTTTGCTTTTCGAAGCAGGGTTATGGGCGTGGTCGCTTCATCCGTTACAATATCAGGGTTGGTCATTCATACAACGGCCTTTTTTCTCCGATGGGTGGAATCATATAGAATAGGGGCAGGACATGCGCCCATGTCCAATATGTATGAGTCATTAGTGTTCTTTGCATGGTGCATCGTTCTGATTTACCTAATCCTGGAGATAAAGTACAAGGCCAGGACGATGGGTGTCTTTGTTACTCCCTTCGCTTTTCTGTCTATGGCCTATGCCTCTCTGTCGCCGAATGTCTCCGATAGGATAGAACCCCTAATTCCCGCCCTCCAGAGCAATTGGCTGATAGGCCACGTATTGACTTGTTTCCTGGGATATGCAGGCTTCGCTGTATCATGTGGGGTGAGTGTGATGTATCTTATAAGGATAAGAACTGAAGGGAAATATTCGTCCGGGTCAGGTTTTGTCAGTTATCTACCCAATTCGAAACTCCTTGATGACCTCAGCTACAAGTCAATTGCCATGGGTTTTTTCATGTTGACCCTGGGGATCGTCACCGGGGCTGCGTGGGCTAACTCCGCCTGGGGAACTTACTGGAGTTGGGACCCGAAGGAGACATGGTCTCTCATTACCTGGTTTGTATATGCTGCCTTTCTCCATGCCAGGGTCACGAGAGGATGGCGGGGAAAGGGGGCTGCCGTTCTGTCCATTTTTGGGTTTATTGCTGTACTATTCACATATTTTGGTGTGAGTTACCTCCTCTCAGGTCTCCACAGCTACGCTTAACTTTTAAATATTGAGGTGTGACAAGGGAGAAAGGTAGAAGGCAGGAGTAGGAAGATGAAAATATCAGTTACTGCCAGTCTAAATTGTTCTTGAATGAGGTGTGGACTTGGTTTAGAATGAGGAAGTCATTGAGAGAAATCCGGGAAGTCAGTCGACACTGAACAGTAGATGACGTACTTCTTGTTACCTGTTCAGAACTGTAGATTTCCATATTGCACTTAACTTTAGAGAAAGGGGACGTGACATGAAACAACGGTACAGTTTAAAGACCTTAGTGGGTGTTGTCTTGGTCTCGCTGGCATTGGGGATATTTATAACTTCAGAATTCAACCAGATACCATCTTCTGATGCCACTTCCGTAATGGACAAAAAAGAGCGTACGGGAGGGGAATTAGCAAGGAAACCTGTTCAACTGCCGTCTTTTGCTGAATTGGTAGAGCAATTAAAACCAGCGGTTGTCAATATTAGCACCACAAAGGTTTTTCAAAGAAGAAAGCGAGAGATGATGCCTTTTGGGGGGCCTTTCGGAGACAGGCACCCTTTTGGAGATTTCTTCGAGAAGTTTTTCGAGGATGGGTTCCCGAGGAACTTCAAACAGACCAGCCTGGGGACAGGCTTCATTATCAATAAGGATGGTTATATCTTGACCAATAACCATGTGATTGATGGGGCCGATGAGATAAAGGTCAAGCTCTCAAGTGAAGAGGAATTTGAAGCGGAAATAAAGGGAAGAGATCCCAAAACCGATATTGCTTTAATTAAGATAAAGTCGAGGGAAGACCTGCCTACAGTCAATCTCGGGAATTCGGATGAGTTGCGGGTAGGGGAATGGGTCATAGCCATCGGTAACCCCTTCGGGCTTGATCACACGGTCACGGCAGGCATTGTGAGTGCTAAAGGAAGGGTCATCGGGGCAGGGCCCTATGATAATTTCATACAGACCGATGCCTCTATAAATCCCGGAAACAGCGGAGGCCCTCTCTTTAATTTGAAGGGAGAGGTGGTAGGTATAAATACAGCCATTATTGCGAGTGGGCAGGGCATAGGGTTTGCGCTTCCAATCAACATGGCAACCAGACTTATTCCACAGCTCAAAGAGAAGGGACGGGTGACCAGAGGATGGTTGGGCGTAATGATACAGAAGATAACCCCTGATCTTGCTAAATCATTCGGGTTGAAAGAGGCCAGAGGAGCGTTGGTGGCTGATGTTGTCAAGGATGGTCCTGCGAACAAGGCTGGAATAGAACGGGGTGATATCATATTGGAAGTGGACGGCAAGGATATCGATGAGATGAATGACTTGCCGAGACTCGTGGCAGACCTTGCCGTCGGTAAAGAGGTGAAGATACGCATTCTAAGAAGTGGAAAGAGAAAGACGTTGAAAGTTACACTTGGGGAATTCCCTGAGAAGGAGATGATAGCTTCTAAGAAACAAACGGGGGAAGAACTGGGGATGACAGTGCAAAATCTGACCCCTGAGATTGCAAGGCAGCTTGGATACACGGGTGACAGGGGAGTCTTGGTGACCAGCGTTATGCCCGGCAGTTCAGCCTATGGGGCGGGAATAAGACGGGGAGATTTAGTGAAAGAGATAAACCGTCAACCGGTCAAAGACTCAGAAGATTACGGGGTCATCCTGAAGAATGTAAAAGAAGAGAGTGTTCTCCTGCTCATAAGAAGAGGTGACATGGCACACTATGTAGTGCTGGAGTTGCCAAAGAAAAAATGATCCGGCCTATTCTCACAAGAAATCACAGGGATATCAGGAGTCAACCCCGTCGGGGACTGGGAGAGAGATCTGAGAAGCTCGGATCGTTGAGGCTTAAGGCATAGGTCTCTACACCTGAAGATGGCTCATCGTTCCAACAGATAGATTGCACTTACTCCTCCAAGCAGATTTTGGTACGTAGCTTTCTCAAACCCCAATTCTTTGAACTTAGAGATCAACTCCTTTTGTCTGTAAAAGATCCTTAGGGATTGAGGGAGGTAGTGGTACGCATAGGTACTCTTAGTGAAGAACCTGGAGAAAACGGGGACCAATTTGTAAAAATAGAAGTAGAAAAAGGGAGCTATGATCCTATTTTCAGGGTGAGCGACGTCCAAGAGGATGACTTTACCTCTCTCGACTATAATCCTTCTGGATTCCAATCCAAAGGCTTCAATGCTCTCCAAATTCCTCAGAGCGAATCCCATCATAACGGCATCGAGAGATTCGTTTTTGAAAGGTAGGGACTCCGCATCACCGATGACGATATATGACCTGTCTCGAACCCCTAAGTTTCGAAGTTTCCTGTCAGCCGCAGATAACATGTCATAATTAAAATCGCATAACACAACCCGTCCCTTGAATGACTTGTTCATTAGAAGGGAAATAGCCATATCTCCTGTCCCCGCACATATGTCCAGTACTCTTTCAAGACGGCATATTTTTTTTACAGCCGTGTTCCTGAAAGATTGATCTGACCACAAGCTGATAGCGCGGTTTATTACATCGTATTCCTTTGTTATTTCGGAGAACATTTTGGATATGAATCGTTTTTTTGAGCCGGCGTCCACTAACCAATCCCTTTCTTTTCTTTGGCAAACGGTTATGTATACCATCATTATCCCGGCTTTTCAAAGGAAAAATCCTGACCTGTGCAGTTACTCAACCCCAATGTCTTGAAGTGTCTCTGATGAATAAGTGAACAGCATTGCGTTAAGCAGCCGGCAAGCGGTAAACCTGACCAATTGCACAGGTCGAAAAATTCTGTGATGAACAAATCCGGTTAGTTCTGCTTATCAGGGTCTTCTTGGCACATAAGTTGCGGGTCAGTCAATATCAGTAATACGAATAGTCTTTGATCTTTTTATTTTGATTCACCCCAATCATGGCATGGCAGGGCTTATCCAGTTCACTAGGAGGTACAAGTGTTTGATTCTCTATCTTTCCCAAGATTCAAGGAACAATTCAAGGTTCTCCTCGGGGAATCCTGTAGTCTCAATTTGAAAAGGATGGATGTGTTACCGGGGGATGCGTCGAGGCGGAAATACTTTCGAATACACCATGATGGAGGGACGTTGATTGGTGTTTACGGGGACGATTACAGGGAGAATCACTCATTTATATATTTTTGCAAGCGTTTCAACTCCCTTGGTCTCCCGGTTCCCAAACTGTATGCGAACAGTGTGAACCAGGGGATCTACATAGTTGAAGACCTTGGCAATGAAACCCTTGCGGAAAAGACTTCAGACCCTTCCATGTCCAGGGAAGAAATTGTCGGCCTCTACATACAAAGCGTTAAGGATTTGGTTGACTTCCAGATCCTAGGTCACATGGGTCTTGATTATGTGAACAACTGTCACCAGAATCCCGTATTTGACCGAAAGAATGTGGAAGAAGACCTTCAGTATTTCATAAAGCATTTCCTTGTCGTGGTAAGAAATTGTTCAACGACCTTTGGGATAGAAGATGAGTTGAGTAAATTGACCGAGATTCTCGTAGAACCTCAACCCATGTTTTTTCTTTATCGGGATTTTCAATGCAGGAATATAGTCGCTCGCCCTGATGGAGGCCTCGGGTACGTTGACTTCCAGGCAGGACGTCTGGGGCCGCTTCAGTATGATGTTGCAACCTTATTGTATTCTTCTAAAGCGACTGTAGTTGACAAAGAGAGAGAGATTATCGTAAAGGAGTATTTGAATCAATTGGAATGGGTAATAGATTCACTAAATGATGCACAAGGAATGGGAGTGTGTTTAGGCACGACCAGATCAATAAACCGGGATGACTTCTTGTCCAGCTATTATTTTTTTGTGGTCTTTAGGGTTTTGAGGGCACTGGGCATGTATATGTTTTTAGCGGTTCAGGAGGGGCATTGGCGGTTTCTGGACGCGGTTCCCCTGGCATTGAAAAATCTTGCAGATGTCTTCTCCAAACACCGATTCCTGGGAGAGACATTTCCCCGAATTCAGGAAATTGCAAAACGATTCAGCGCTGAGGAAGTTTTACTGTCTCCAAGCAGACTGATGGGATTGATCGATCACACTGAAGAATTCAAAGACTCTTCCACCACCTTGAAGACAGAATGTGTATGAGAAATTTCTGAAATGAGTCCGTTGTCGCAAGAGACAGACTTTCACTTAGGGACGAGGCCGGAATAACTTCCTCAAGTTGGCGCTCAGATTTAGGTCAGATTTGTTCGATCTGAAAATACAAAACCACAGGAATAGCCAGGTCCTTACGTATAACAAGCAAACGAAACAAGCATCCGGCGCTTAACGCAATACTGTTAACTGAACCATCGGAGACACTTAAAGGCACTATGTTTGTGTAACTCCACAGGTCGAATTTTTTTCCCATATCTCGACAATCTCTGCAACGACCTGGGCTGGATCTTTGTCGTCTGTGCTGATTTTGTAATGCGCAGCTTCAGCATATTTAGGACTCCTCTGGGCTAGGACTTCCGTCACCTCTTCGGTAAATGATTTCCCTTCAGTCAGAGCAGGTCGCTCAGTGCCGGATTCAATGCGGGCTACAATAGTATCTACCGAGGCCTGCAGCCAAAAGATGAGGGCGTTTTTTCTCAGAGTTTCGACATTTTCAGATCGCTCAATCACTCCTCCACCAGTATCAAGGATAATATTGTCGAGTTGTGACAGCTGCAGTGTCACCTCCGATTCCATATCGCGGAATCTGCCCCAACCATATTTTTCCACAATCTCCGGAATTGAGAGGCCGGCCTTTTTAACTATTTCGTTGTCTACGCCGAGACTCTTCATCTTAAGGCTTTTAGCGAGGAGCTTTGCAACCTCACTCTTTCCCGCCCCTCTATATCCTATCAAGACGATATTCATGGTATGAGATTCTCCATAACCACCCTTTGCATAACCTCAACCGGGGCATGGGCGCCCGTGAAGCGTTCGAACTGAAGCACAGCCTGGTTGGTGAACATGTCCACGCCATGGATTACCTTAAGACCACGGGCCTTGGCCTCAGCACAGAGTTTTGTTTCCAACGGATTGTAAACAATGTCAAAGATAGCCTGTCCCGGCCTAAGAAGCTCAGCCGGAATCAGGGAGGAATCTTCATGGGGGTGCATGCCGACTGGGGTACAGTTTATGATTAAATCGGCCTTCCCTATACTGGCGGCAAGTGATGTTGGAGTCAGCTCGGCATATTTGATAGAGACGTTTGTACCCATCTCCAAGTCAGAAGCCAACTGCTGCAGGAGGGTCTTATTTATATCCAAGAGGACGAGTTGCGTCAACCGGGTATGTAGGGCCATGGCAAAGGCGATTGCCCGGGCTGCACCACCAGATCCCAACAACAATATGTTAGAACCGGCTAGTTCAACCCCTGCATCTGCGATGGCCTTGAGCGCTCCAGGCCCGTCAGTCCCCAAACCCACAAGCCGTCCCCCTTCGTTGATTATTGTGTTTATCGAACCTATATGCCGGTCAACATCCGGTATTTCATCTAGATATTTCATCGCTTCAATCTTATGCGGGATGGTGACGCTCATTCCCCTGAAGTTGTCCATGGCCCGCATACCCAATAGTGCGTGCTCGATGTTCTCCACCCGAAAAGCCACGTAAACAAAATCGAGACCTAGCTCAGAGAAAGCCGCGTTGTGGATAGCAGGAGAAAGGCTGTGGCTGACAGGATTGCCGATAATGGCGCATAATTGGGTGCTGGCGCTTATTGATGTTAGCTTTGGCATGATTGCGGCCCCCTTCGAATTTTTCGAACTGTACAGTTACACAAGCCTAGGGACGTGTCATGTATCAAGTGTTTGATGTGAGAGAAAGTAGAACACCACCAATGTCATTCCCGCGAAGGCGGGAATCCATAGCTACCGCATAATCTTCTGGATTCCCGCCTTCGCGGGAATGACAAAATAGAGATGCGTCATTTCTCAATTGACACGACCCTAGTGTCTTGAATTGTCTCCGATTATTCAGTTAACAGGATTGCGTTAAGCGGTAAACCTGCTCAACTGCACAGTCGAAAATCTTCAATACGAGAACTTTTTAAAGCTGGTATCGAATTTTTCGACCTCGTGTGCGGTTAGACAAAGAACCAACTTTTATGATGATGAAGTATGGCAAAAAAGCAATTGCATGTCAAGTTAAGACTCACAAACCAGCAGTTACATTATGGGGCAGTATACTCTTATCTCCTTCAAAAGAAAGGCAGAAGGCTTAATAGTTCCTTTTAGTTTTTCCGCACCCTTAGTAATCGCTGGTTGCCACCATTACAGGTTGACACCGCAACAAATTTCTGTTTATTTTAGTTTTAATTTTGGGCATCCTTCATAAAAGCTATAAAATAGTTTAAATTTTCTAATAAAAAAACGGTCTCGGTACAGATGAAGCAGCCATAATTTCAAAAGTGTAAACTGATGTATGAAGGATGCCTAATTTTGAAGGAAATAATTTTACGGGCAGTCAAGCAATGGAGGGCTAAAAGATGGTATTTGATTCGACGGGAATGGATAGGAAACTAATCGTGTCGATTTATAGTTTTGGCTTCAATTATTCTCAAGCCCTTGAAGACCCCAATGGACACGGGGGATACATCTTTGACTGCAGGCAGTTACCCAATCCGGGCAGGAAGGAAGGGTTTCGGAAATACAGTGGTTTGGATGATCCTGTTGTCGAATACCTTGAAAAATATCCGGAGGTTCATCGTTTTTACAAGTTGACACAGGGGCTCGTGAAGAGTCATTGTGGGAATTTTACTGCACGGGGCTTGGAACATATCATGGTCTCTTATGGTTGTACAGGCGGCCAGCACAGATCAGTTTACATGGCAGAAAGGTTGAAAAATGACTTGACCCTCGCAGGATTTCACACTGAATCTCTCCACAAGGAGAGGTTCCGGTGGGATCCCGTTTTTGATAAACCTTGCCGGGAGGCATTCATCTTGGCCGCAGGATTGGGGACAAGGCTACTCCCTTTGACAAAAGACGTACCAAAGGCACTGATCAAGCTCGAAGACAATCCGGTTATTGATATTGTATCGAAGAGATTAATGGAAGCAGGGGTAAAGGAGATAGTAGTAAATATCCATCACCTGAGCAAACAAGTCGAGGACCATATAAAAGATGTAGGTATTAATTGTCGCTTTAAGACGATATACGAACCCGAACTCCTGGACACGGGAGGAAGCTTAAAGAACACTAGGGGCTGCTGGGGTAACGAACCTTTCTTCATTCACAATGTAGATATCATGAGTGAGACTGATCTGAACCTGGTTTATCGTTACCATTTGGCATCGCAGGCCATGGTTACACTTGTGCTTCAGGCACGGATCTCGGTAAACTATTTCATTGTCGACTCCATGAATAGGATATGTGGGATCTATTATTCCCAAAAGCGTCTTAAAGATATTCGAAGGCGACCTGAGGGGTCGGTTAGGTACATGGCTTTTAATGGGATTCACGTTGTTTCCCCACGGATATTTGAGGAGATAAAAGAGGTGGGGAGGTTTCCAATCATAGCCCTTTACCTGAGATTGATCGAAGAGGGTTTTCTAATCTCTGCCTACATCGACCAAAGTGAATTTTTCGCGGACATTGGAAAGCCGGAAGGTCTTGAGAAGGCCATTAAATGGATTTCCAAGTAAAAAGTACGCCTCCGTGGCCTTGATGCCATGGAGTGAGAAGGCCGAAGAGGGAAAGGTTTATTGAAGCTGCCAACGTACTTGACATCTTATTGCTTCGGTATTATAATTGTATAGTTAGTTAGTGTGCATCCAGAAATGAGATATATATCCTTCATGTTTTTAAAAAGTGTTCCCGGATAGACAATGGCCAAAAAATCTTTGAATCACAAAGTCATATGTAAAAATAGAAAGGCATGGTATAATTATTTTATTGACGAGACATATGAAGCAGGGATTGTACTTAAAGGCAGTGAGATAAAATCATGCAGAGAGGGGAAGGTAAGTCTGAAGGATAGCTATGCAAAGATAAAAAACGGGGAGTTGTACCTGACAAATTCACATATTTCCCCTTATTTTTATGCCAATCAATTCAACCATGACCCGTTGAGGGATCGGAAATTGCTTCTTCATAGGCGTGAAATAAAGAGGTTGATTGGAAAGATAAATGAGAGAGGGGCGACTTTAATAGCCCTTAGTATGTACTTGAAAGATGGAAAGGCAAAAGTGGAACTGGGTCTGGCGAAAGGCAAAAGACTTTATGATAAGAGGCAGAGCATCAAGGATAAGACCGAGAAGAGAGAACTGGAAAGAGCCTTGAGGATAAACTAGTGCCCATCTATTAATGGACTTCTTGAGAAAATAGACTAAAGGGGGCGATCTGGGTTCGACGGGGATAATTGAAGTTTGAGCTGCATGCCGAGGTCCTATTCACTCGTAAAACAATAGGATGTTAAACACAATCGGAAACGATTACGAATACGCCTTAGCCGCGTAAAATGGCTAACGTTCCCTCGGTTTTTTTCTGCGGGGCCGAATGGGGCGTCGCACAGCAGAATAGTCCCTCTTTGATGCTTATAGAAAAGGGGCGAATCAAATATAAGCTAGTGTTTTAAAGACCTTGTCTGTAGGGGCTTCAAAACTCGAAAACAAAATACAGGCTAAGCATGTAGATGCTTGAGTGGAATGTCTTCGGACGCGGGTTCGATTCCCGCCGCCTCCACCAAGAAATTAATTTATATGAACTTCCGAAAAGGGTTTCTAGCGGTCATCTAGTCAACAATCACCATTGTTGCCATTGCTCTTTTCATTAGACAGCCCTTAACCAACGTTTTTCAAAGAACAGCTTAGGGACGGGGGCGAAATAACTTCCTCAAGTTGGCGCTCAGATTTAGGTCAGATTTGTTCGATCTGAAAGCGCAAAACCGCAGGAATAGTCTAACTATTTTGAGGATTTTGTGTTTGAAGATCGGGCAAAGATGGCCTGAAGATGAGATGCACAAATGGGGAAGTTATTTCGCCCCCGTCCCTTAGATTACAATCCTTAGTGGCCGGAGATTGGGGGCGATTTTTCGTTTTTCGTCTTGGATGGTGTAGACTTATAATTTTGTCAAGTTTTATAACCCTGGGATATGATAAGAAGCGACGATCGTTTGCCTGACACAATACGGAAGGTGAAGATAGAAAAAGACCACATAAAACACGCAGAAGGTTCGGTATTGATTGAAATGGGCGATACCAGGGTGATATGTACCGCAACCGTAGAAGATAGGGTTCCACCTTTCATGCAGAATACGGGCAGGGGTTGGGTAACTTCCGAATATTCAATGTTGCCGAGGTCAACTACGATTCGGACAGTTAGAGAAGCGGCCACCGGGAAAAGGGGAGGGAGAACTCATGAGATCCAGCGTCTAATCGGTCGTTCCATGAGAGCAGTTGCCGATCTTAAAGGGTTTGGTGAAAGGACTATCTTGTTGGATTGTGACGTTATACAGGCAGATGGCGGCACAAGAACCGCGTCCATTACAGGGGCTTTTATCGCCTTGGCGGAAGCATTCCATACGTTAAAGGTTAGGGGAAAAATTGAGGGAATCCCGCTTTCGGACTATCTGGCTGCCATCAGCGTTGGCATAGTAAATGGAGAGATTCTTCTTGATTTAAATTACGAAGAGGATTCAAAAGCTGAAGTGGACATGAATTACGTTATGACCCGGGGAGGTCTATTCACGGAAGTACAAGGTACTGGGGAAAGAAGGCCGTTTTCAAAAGACCAGATGGATAGGATGACAGAATTTGCATCCAAGGGCATTGAAGAGCTGATTGTTAAACAGAAAGAAGTGATAGGAAGCTATTTCTAGGTGGAATGCGTTCTTGCAACCAGAAATGAAGGTAAGTTAAAAGAGATTAAGGATTTGCTTAAGGGTCTGGATATCAAGATCACTTCTCTCAAGGACATCCCACAGGCGCCTATCGTTAGAGAGTGTGGTTCGAGCTTTCGGGAAAATGCCCTTATCAAAGCAAAGGTCATTGCGTCTTTCACGAATAAGGTTGTCATGGCTGATGATTCAGGATTGGAGGTAGGTGTCCTAAACGGGGAACCAGGGGTCTACTCAGCTAGATTCGCCGGGGAAAATGCCAGCGATGATGAAAACAACAAGGAGCTGCTTAAAAGACTCGAAGGCGTTTCACTATCCGAGCGAGGTGCTACATTCAGATGTGTAGTGGTTATTGTTAGCCCTGAAGGAAGGGAGGACATTGCCGAAGGTGAGTGTAACGGCATAATTCAACTTGAGGAAAAGGGGGATTCCGGGTTTGGATATGATCCGCTCTTTTTTGTCCCTGAATATGGGAAGACATTTGCAGAACTACCACTAGAGGTTAAGAACAGGATCAGCCATAGAGCAAAGGCCATGGAAAAACTTAAACACATATTGAAAACTGTATTACATATTTAAATAATGGTCTGAAATTAGAACCAAGGCCGAATTGCTGGCAAAAAAACGGTTGAAATATTCTTGGTTATGTGCTATTCAACCTTGAATAATTACGGGGCGTAGCGCAGGCTGGTTAGCGCACCTGCCTTGGGAGCAGGGGGTCGGAGGTTCAAATCCTCTCGCCCCGACCATATATAGATGGTCAGGCATTAAATTTCACAAGGCCAGAGGAAGGAATCCGAGTAAGTCACACGATATAGTATGTCGTCGAGGATTCCGACCGATAACACAGTGAAATTTAAAACATGGAAATCTATATAGACAATCATCTATGCGCCCGTAGCTCAGTTGGATAGAGCAACGGACTTCTAATCCGTAGGTCGTCCGTTCGAGTCGGACCGGGCGTGCCATAAAGTCCTGTTTAACATGTTATGGTGAGTGTAGCTCAGTTGGTTAGAGCACTGGATTGTGGCTCCAGTGGCCGAGGGTTCGAATCCCTTCACTCACCCCATGCGCCCGTAGCTCAGTTGGATAGAGCGTCGGACTTCGAATCCGTAGGTCGTCCGTTCGAGTCGGACCGGGCGTGCCATGGGCCGTTAGCTCAACTGGTAGAGCAACTGACTCTTAATCAGTAGGTCGTAGGTTCGATCCCTACACGGCCCACCATGATCAAAAAATGATTGGTGATTAGTCGGTGCCCATCCATAAAACTATCGAGACGCGAGAGTGGCGGAATTGGCAGACGCACTGGACTTAGGATCCAGCCTCTGATATGGGGTGGGGGTTCGAGTCCCCCCTCTCGCACCAATCCTAAATCTTTCTTGCCGGGGATTAAATGAGAGTACAAATAGAAGAAATTGGTCCTGTAGAGAAAAAGATGACGGTTACGATTCCAAAAGAATTGGTTATGAACGAACTGGACTTTGCCTATAAGGACCTTAGAAAGAAAGTTAAAATCAATGGCTTTCGTCAGGGTAAGGTACCGATAAGCATCCTAAAGAGACATTATGAAACCCAGGTGGAAGGGGATGTTGTGTCAAAACTTGTCAACGATTCCTGCTTCAAAGGTTTGGAAAAGAACAATATGGACCCTGTTTCACGACCTGTCATAGATAATGGAGGTCTGAAAGAAGGGGAGGAATTTACTTATTCCGCCAAGTTTGAAGTGAAACCCGATATAGAGGTTAAGGGATATATAGGTATGGAACTCCGGAAGGAGATGCTGCATGTATCGGAAGAAGATGTGAACAATAGACTTTCAGAGTTGCAACAGTCAAGCGCGCAGCTACATGCGTTAGATGTCCAGTGTCTCCTTAAGAGTGGGGATTTTGCTGTTATTGACTATGCTGGCTTTTTGGATGGCAAACCGATTGAGGAAGAGAAGGTCATCGATCATTTATTCGAGTTGGGTTCAGGATCTTTTTTCCCGGAGTTTGAAGAACAGTTATTGGGTCTCCAAAAAGGAGATGAAAAGGATATTAGCGTAACCATGCCGAAAAGCTACCAGCGAACCGATTTGGCGGGTAAAGAGGTCCTGTTTATGGTGAAGGTCAAAGAGATCAAGGAGAAGATCATCCCCGAGCTGAATGATGACTTTGCCAAGGACCTGGGAGAATTTGATACCCTGGAGGAACTGAAGGAAAAGATAAGAGAGAATTTAGAAAGAAAAGAGCGATTCAGAATAGAGTCTGACCTCAGAGGGAAGGTTCTGGACAAGTTGGTTGAGAAAAATTCATTTGAAGTTCCACCATCACTGGTTGAACAACACTTAAACTACATGGTAAATGAGATCCAGGCGCGATTGACCTTCCAAGGATTGAATATGGAAGAGGCCGGTCTCTCTTTCGATAGACTAAAAGAAGAGTATGCAAGCCAGGCAGAAAAAGAGGTTCGAGGCAGTTTGCTTTTGGAGGTCATTGCAAGAAAAGAGTCCATAGATGTGGATGAGGGCGATGTTGAAAAGAGAATCGACGAGATTGCAAAGAACACCGGCCAGAAGGTTGAAAATGTCAGGAAATTTTACATGGAAAAGAACCAGAGGGACAGGCTGGAGGACGGACTTATAAACGATAAAACCCTCGATTTTTTAATAGAGAGCGCTAAGATAAAAGAGGAGGAAAAAGGGAAAAATGACGCTAATCCCGATAGTTGTTGAACAGACAAGTCGCGGAGAGAGGGCCTACGACATATATTCCCGTCTGTTAAAGGACAGGATTATATTTTTGGGCACCTCGGTGGATGACACGATTGCCAATCTAGTCATTGCCCAGATGTTGTTTTTGGAGTCTGAAGATCCTGACAAGGATATTTACTTGTACCTCAATTCACCGGGTGGTATCGTTTCCTCTGGTCTTGCGATCTATGACACGATGCAGTATATAAAACCTCAAGTGTCGACGCTGTGCATGGGACAAGCCGCAAGCATGGGGGCGCTGCTTTTGGCGGCAGGAGAATCTGGAAAGAGATACTCGCTTCCCCATTCCCGAATATTGCTGCATCAGCCTCTAGGCGCTTTCCAAGGCCAGGCGGCAGACGTGGAGATTCATGCGAGGGAGATTCTCAAGATCCGGGAAAAACTAAACGAGGTGTTAGTTTATCATACAAAACAGCCATTGGAAAAGATTCAACGTGATACAGACCGGGACTTCTTTATGAGCAGTGAGGAAGCAAAGGAATATGGCGTCATTGATGAAGTCATCGTGAAGAAGGCGCCTATATAGACTATTTGATTTTAATTTCCAGCTTTGAACGATTGGAAATGGGTGGAGGATAGAAGTGAATAGGAAGGACGATGACAAGGGAGGAGAGTTAAGATGCTCCTTCTGTGGCAAGGGTAGAAAGGAAGTAAAGAAGCTGATAGCTGGGCCAACAGTGTATATCTGTGACGAATGCATAGATCTTTGTAATGATATTATTGCTGAGGAGTTTGAAAAAGAAGAGGGCTTCTACGGAGACCCTATGGTCCCTAAACCTTTTGAGTTAAAGAAGTTTTTGGATGAGTATGTCATAGGACAAGAGATGGCCAAGAGGATTCTGTCTGTTGCCGTGTACAATCATTACAAGAGAATAGACTCCACAGTGGACTTACATGGGGTTGAACTTCAAAAGAGTAACGTTCTGCTTATCGGACCGACCGGTTGCGGGAAGACCCTCCTGGCACAGACCTTAGCTAAAATTCTTCAGGTCCCTTTTTCTATGGCGGATGCTACCAGTCTTACAGAGGCCGGGTATGTTGGAGAGGATGTAGAAAATATTATCCTCAGCTTATTACAGGCCGCCGACTATGATGTTGAAAGGGCGTCGAAGGGGATCGTCTACATCGACGAAATTGACAAAATCTCTCGGAAATCCGATAGTGCTTCCATTACCAGGGATGTGTCGGGAGAAGGAGTACAACAGGCGCTTTTAAAGATCATAGAAGGTTCTATAGCCAGCGTACCTCCCAAAGGGGGTCGGAAGCATCCTCAACAGGAGTTCCTCCAGGTAGACACCACCAATATTTTGTTTGTTTGTGGGGGAGCTTTTAATGGCCTTGATGGGATCATTGAGAAACGACAAAGGGGAAGCTCAATCGGTTTCGGGGCTGAGATCACCAGCAAGGAAGAGAGACGGATTGGCGATATTCTCTTGGACGTTCAACCTGAAGATCTGTTAAAATATGGTTTGATTCCTGAGCTTATTGGAAGGTTGCCGGTGATCGCAACCCTGGGTGACCTTGAAGAGGAATCTCTCATAAGGATATTAAAGGAACCGAGAAATGCCTTGGTGAGACAGTACAAAAAGCTCTTTGAAATGGAGAGGGTTGATCTCAGTTTTACGGAGAGTGCCTTGACGGCCATAGCAAGAGAGGCTAAAAAACGAAAATCGGGGGCTAGAGGGTTACGGTCGATTATGGAAGACATTATGCTGGACGTTATGTATGAATTGCCATCTCAGCCGGATATCCAAGAATGTATGATAGTAAAAGAAGTCATTGAAAAGAAGGAAAAGCCTATACTTATATACAAGAACCAGGCCAAGTCTGCGTGAGATTAAGAACTCAACCTTGCTCCATTTATGGATGCTCACTAGTTAGTTTCCATCCAGAAATGGCCCTTTTTCCCCTGAGCTGCGTTCTCCTCGGGTTTCCGCTTGCGACGTACGCTAATGTACGCCTCGGCGAAAACCCTCGTGCGGCCTTGCTCAGATAAAAAATTGCTCATTTCTGAATTGGAAACTTGCTAGTGCCCCCTATCTCAAGAGTGTATTAATGGATGGGCACTAGTTAGGATGTAAGATAATGCTATTCAAGCTTTCCAAGGATCCTGTCAGTACAAAGAGTGGTGAGAAGATTTACCCTTTGTTACCCCTTCGAGACATGGTGGTCTTTCCTTACATGGTGGCGCCACTCTTCGTCGGAAGAGAGAAGTCCATAAATGCGGTGGAGTATGCCCTCGAGCACGAAAAAGATCTATTCCTCACCGCCCAAAAAGAGGCCAAAACCAATGATCCTACGCAAAATGATCTTTGTGAAGTAGGGATTCTGGGTAGTATACTTCAGCTCCTCAAACTGCCGGATGGAACAGTTAAGCTTCTGGTTGAGGGTAAGAAGAGGGCAAAAATAAAGAGGTTGATCCCCGATGAGCAATTTTTCTCGGTAAGTCTAGATGATGTTGAGGAATTTCGAGATGTAACCGTGGAAATGTATGCCTTGATGCGAGGCGTGAATAAGGCCTTTGAAAATTATGTCGGCCTAAATAAAAAAATTCCGCATGAGATGATCTCTGCTGTATTGAGCATAGAAGACCCTGGCCGGTTATCTGATACTATTGCCTCGCATGTAAACTTGAAGCTAGAAGACAAGCAAGATATTTTGGAGACCCTTGACCCTGCAGAGAGGCTGGAAAAGTTGTATGGGCTTATTGAATCTGAGGTAGAAATACTCCAAATAGAAAAGAAGATAAAGGGCAGGGTCAGAAAACAGATGGAAAAGACCCAGAAAGAGTATTACCTCAGTGAGCAGATGCGGGCAATACAAAAAGAGATGGGGGAAAAAGATGAGTTTAAGACTGAACTCGCAGAATTGAAAGAGAACATTAAGAAGAAAAAGATGTCCAAGGAGGCTAAGGCGAAAGCTGAAAAGGAGTTCAAGAAGCTCAAAATGATGGCCCCCATGTCTGCTGAAGGCACAGTGGTTCGGAATTATATAGACTGGTTAATCTCTCTTCCCTGGTTTGACAGATCAGAAGATAAGCTAGACATCGATGAAGCAGAGAAGATTTTGGATGAAGACCACTATGGGTTGAAAAAAGTGAAGGAGCGAATTATAGAGCACCTTGCCGTTTCAAGCTTGGTGGATAAGATGAAAGGTCCCATACTCTGCTTTGTAGGGCCTCCAGGGGTTGGAAAGACCTCTCTGGCCAAATCTATTGCAAGGGCGTCTGCAAGGAAATTTGTTCGGTGTTCTCTTGGTGGCGTTCGTGATGAGGCTGAAATAAGGGGGCATAGAAGGACATATATAGGTTCTATGCCTGGGAAGATCATTCAATCCATAAAGAAGGCAGGGTCAAATAACCCGGTCTTTCTATTGGACGAGGTCGACAAGATGAGCGCTGATTTTAGAGGCGATCCGGCATCCGCACTGCTTGAAGTTTTGGATCCCGAACAGAATCATGCTTTTAATGATCACTATCTCGATGTGGACTATGATCTTTCTGAGGTAATGTTTATTACAACGGCGAATACGCTGTATTCAATCCCCCTTCCTTTGCAGGATCGCATGGAGATCATTCGTATCGCCGGATACACTGAGTTGGAAAAACTAGGTATCGCGAGAAAGTTCCTGGTCCCGAAACAGAAAGCAGCTCATGGTCTCGCTGACAAGAATATATCGTTTTCTATGCATGCTATCCTTGGGATAGTTAGCAGATACACCAGGGAATCAGGTGTCAGGAACCTGGAACGAGAGATTGCATCTATTTGCAGGAAAGTAGCAAGGGAAATTGTTAAGAGGGGTAAAGACACGAAAATAAGGGTTCAGTCGAGCAGCCTTCAGAAGTATTTGGGGGTCCCGAAATACAGATACGGGAAAATTGAGGAAAAAGAGGCTGTGGGTCTTGCAACCGGGCTAGCCTGGACAGAACAAGGAGGGGAACTCCTTGTCACTGAGGTAGCAGTTATGCCCGGAAAAGGTAAACTGACTGTTACCGGAAAACTGGGCGACGTTATGCAGGAGTCTGCCCAGGCAGCCATGAGTTATGTCCGCTCCAGGGCGGAACGACTTAACCTGAAAAAAGATTTTTATCAAAATGTTGATATCCATATACATGTTCCCGAAGGTGCCATACCGAAAGACGGGCCTTCAGCCGGGATTACCATGGCAACTTGTATAACCTCTGCCCTAACCAAGAAGGCTGTGAGGAAGGACATTGCCATGACCGGCGAAATAACCCTAAGGGGGAGGATCCTACCCATTGGCGGATTGAAGGAGAAGGTTTTGGCCGCTCACAGAGGTGGAATAAAGACTATTCTCATCCCGGATGAAAACGAAAAAGACATACAGGAGATCCCTCATAAGATTCTGAACACAGTCGATATTGTAATGGTTCAACATATGGACGAGGTCTTGAAAACCGCCCTCATAATCGAAGACCCGAAGAACTTCATGAGGGAGAAAGAAGATGAAGAGATCCCTAGGGAGTTCTACGAGGAGGAACAGATTCAAGAAGCACCTACCCATTCTATTAATTGAGATAGGGACGGGGACGAAATAACTTCCCCATTTGTGCATCTCATCTTCAGGCCATATTTACCCGATCTTCAAACACAAAATCCTCAAAATAGTTTGACTATTCCCGCGGTTTTGCGTTTTCAGATCGAACAAATCTAACCTAAACCTGAGCGCCAACTTAAGGAAGTTACTTCGTCCCCGTCCCATAGAAAAATGCTCGGATTTTAACTCTTGCGCTTTTTAGAGTTTTGCGGTAAACTTTGATTTGAGTGAGCTGTTTAAGGAGGGGCGGATAGCTCAGTTGGGAGAGCACCGGCCTTACAAGCCGGGGGTCACAGGTTCAAGCCCTGTTCCGCCTACCAATCCGGCATCATGTCTGAAAGGGATGCTCAGTTCAATAGGGTTTTAAGAATTTATTGCACCCTTCAGGATATGTCATCCATGGATCATAGTCACAATCGGGGTCGTAGTTCAGTTGGTTAGAACGCCGGCCTGTCAAGCCGGAGGTCGCCGGTTCGAGTCCGGTCGGCCCCGCCAGTAAAATAAAGGGCTAGCGGGTTTCTGCTAGCCCTTTATTATTTTTCCAACCTTAAATTGAACTAATGGCTGCTACGGTCCAAATTATTTCGGCCACGTCCCTTACCTTGTCAAAACCCGCCAGAGTCTGATCTTACATCCCCCACATCTTTATTTGTATGCCCTTATAATCCTCTGTCCGCTGAAATATCTTTTCATCCCAGGTCTTATTCTGATCCCTGTCGAATATGACCAGATGCCCTTCTTTTGTACCACAGTAATCCATGTATTCCCATGTCTGTTCCAGACCCTTTTTCAGGGTAACTTTAAGGGAAGTATAGAGTATTTTCAACTCCAAGACCACCTTCTGAACACTGCCGGAATACGGCCATATCATTAATAGATCGGTGCGTTTTCTGCCCAGCGCATATTCCCGCTCAATCTTTCCGCCGCTGTTCACAATGCGCTGTAAGAAGGCCTGAAGAAGTAGTTGTGGTCCTGCCTCTTTGTATTGAAAACGCTCTACCCAGTGTTCGGAATGCTCTCTGAAAAAGTCCTGGAAGGCCTTCATAAGCCGGTTCATATCAAGGCGGCCATCCTCTGAAACGTACCATTCCGGCGACTGGTTGATGGTCAACTGAGTAGAGAAGGTCAGCGCTCTGGGTATAATTTCCTGATATATTTTGTTGGCAATATGGAGCTGCCCCGCTGTTCTGATCAACCCCAGGTCTTCAGCATATAGGATATCATCTTCAGGTATCTGTTCAGGTCGTCCCTCCCCTGAGAGAATAGGTTCAATTACCTTTCTGACCCGATTTTCTTGAAGCTTATCGGCCAATTGGTCAATGTGTGTTTCTCTTCTCAGTATGATATTTTCCTTGGCCCGGGCAATCATTTCAGGGGTGATGGATCTGCTCCGATCCTGACCTTCCTCCATCCTGAAACAACACTCGTAGCCCAGGGCATTAACCAGCCAGGGCTGCCCCTGGGTCAACTCCCATACCAGAACCATTGCAGTCGGTTCAAAAGGTTGACCCGACTCGCTGGTGTGCTGTCGGTAAAGGGCATCAATATCTTCCTTGGTAAAATCTCCCAGACGCATAGACTCTGCATTGACATTGAAAGCGCTTCCCCCTGTAATAATCATCTTTTCCCTGTTGGAATGAATGCGGTAGTCACGAACATCTCTCACTCCACAGAGAACAATGCTCTGGGGGAAGAGCGCAGGCCGTTTGGGGTATCCCGCCCGCAACTGGCGCAGAACAGCAATCAAGGTGTCGCCGATTAAGGAGTCAATCTCGTCTATCAACAGCACAAGCGGTTTGGGACTTTTTTCCGCCCAGAGCGTAAGGACTTCGTTCAGGGCGCTGCCTTCCCCGCTTTGCTCAAATATTTCTTGCAAACTCTCTTTTACAAAAGAATCTCCCAGAGAGGTTCGTGCCATTGAGGCCATTTCGCTTAAAATGGCCTTCATGCCACGATTCACATCCTCCCTGGCAAATTGACCCACCTCAACATTAAAATATAGACATCGGTATGTTGCCTGTTGATTGAGGTAATCCATCAGGGCCAGCAGACAGGTGGTCTTTCCGGTTTGTCTCGGGGCATGGAGAACAAAGTACTTTTCCTGATCAATGAGGGATAAGATTTGTTTTAGATTGAGCCTGTCTAACGGCGGCAAGCAATAATGTTTCTTGCTGTCAGCAGGCCCCGCTGTGTTAAAAAACCGCATAATCAGTTTCCCCTTTCAGACATGCAGGTTCTCATTGACTCCAGAATGAAGGAAAAGAAGTAAGTTTAACAAATTAACCATAATATATTTATCCTTACAAAGTCAACTATTTCCGGCATCCTTCATACATTAGTTTAAACTTTTGAAATTATGGCTGCTTCAACGGTGGTCAAATTTTCATATATCAAAATCTATAATTAGAATATCGAACCGCAGAACAAGGAACAGCAAAGTATGGATCACTTGAAGATGGGGCCAATTGTGGACTGCCGATACCTTCGTTCCGCGGGACGCGATGTGGCAGTCCCTTTCCGTCTGAATATAACCTGTGACGGCCGATCTAATGAACTGGTCTGTAGCATGGTCTTGCGTGTACTGCCGGAAAAGCGTCTCGTCTGCTTCGGTGAATGGAATGGTGAGCAGGTCGTTGCGAAGTTATTCCTCGATCGACATGGCGCCAAACGCCGTTGCAGTCGTGAAAAGAAAGGAGTAAACGCCCTTCGAGATGCAGACGTCCAAACGCCTCCTTTGTTGTTCACGGGCGTGCTTCAACCTGATGGCACACCGATCTTGCTGTTCCGGAGGATCCTCGATGCCAAGAACGTTATGGATGCATGGGAAGAAACGAAGGACGATGATCGGCGTCGGGAACTTCTGGCCCGGCTGGTTACCGTAATCGCCCATCAACATGAAGCCGGCATAAAACAAGATGATCTGCACCTGAGAAACTTTCTGCTGACCGGCAGAGACATATATACTATCGACGGGGCTACCATTGATGCCGGACAGATAGGGAAGCTTTTACCAGAAGCTAAGAGCTTGAGAAACCTGGGCCAGGTATTCGCCCAACTATACCCGCGCTTCGACTTTCTGGTTCCCGGGGCTTTTCAGGTGTATGCTGAAAAACGAGGATGGCCTATCCGGCATGACTTGAAAGCCCGTTTGATAAAGGAAGTCCGGAACCGGCGAAATTGCAGAAGATCGGATTATCTCAAGAAAGTATACCGTGAATGCTCCGCATTCGTATGTCAAAGAACTTGGGGCAGCTTCATGGTCTGTAACCGGGACTTCCACAACGAGGCTATGACCGGCTTTCTCGCTGATCCGGACAGCATGATTGACGAAAGGAGTTTGCTCAAGGACGGGAACACCTCCACCGTGGCGTTAGTGGAAGTCGGCGGACACCGCATGGCGGTCAAACGATACAATATCAAGAATACCCGGCATGCATTCAAACGCTGTCTTCGCCCCAGCCGGGCCTGGGTATCATGGCGCAATGCTCATCGGTTGTCCTTACTGGGGATCCGTACACCTATGCCCATCGCTCTTTTGGAGAAACGATGGGGACCTTTTCGATCTAAGGCTTACTTCATTGCAGAATATGTAGAAGGGGTCGATGCCTATCATCTGCTTCACTCGGATGAGGCAGAAGGGATTGACAAAGAAAATGTTGCCAAGCTCTTTGGGGAACTGCTCCGATCGCTTGCCGGTGCACACATCAGCCATGGCGACTTCAAGGCTACCAATTTCCTGGTTGCGGACAAAGAATTATTCCTCGTCGATCTAGATGCTATGCGGGAGCATAGATTCAGGTGGCGATTCCGCTTAGCATTTGGGCGGGACTGCGAAAGGTTGATGAAAAACTGGCAGGGGATGACAGAGTTGACGCGTATATTCCGTGCTCAACTCACAGCCTTGAAACGGAATCACCCAGAATTTCTATAGATCTCCGGATAACGTTTCCAAGGCCTCAAGCATTTTACAGCAAGTCTCTTCCACAGAATAGTGTTCTACAACTGTCCTTCGTCCCGCCTCCCCCATCATCTTCCTCAGATCTGGGTCAGGGGCTAGTCTCCCGATAGCAACTTTCCATTCTTCCAGACCTTCGGCGAGGAAACCATTTACCCCATGTTCCACAATCTTCCCATTTACACCAGAAGGCGACGAGACTACAGGGAGACCTGCAGCCATGTACTGAAGAACTTTAAGCCCGCACTTTCCCCGTGTCCAGGCATTATCCGGCATCGGTGCAATACCGATGTGGGCGGATGACAGTTGCTTTGACTCCCCCTGCTCGCTCCACCTGACAGCCAAGGTATTTAGCCGTTGTGACGGCAAGTCAAAATCAGCGACGATCTTCAACCGGAGACGAGGCAACCTGTCCGCCAGCCTTTCCAGGATGGGCAAGGCCTCCTCAAGATACCTCTGCGTAGAGCCGCTTCCAATCCACACTAGGTCGATGTGATCATCGGGTTTTTTTATATCAACCATGTATTTATATCAACCATGTATTTATCAGTTGCCAATGATGTCGGCAGGGTAATAACTGATCCGTTGTGCCGCCCGGCGATCTCCTTTAGATACACATTGCCCGCCCAGATCTGTTGGCAGTT
>DAOWME010000286.1 GCA_030643245.1 Deltaproteobacteria bacterium | reverse complement strand
GCAAGAGAAAATAATTATTGCGGAAGCGTTATCCTCCTCCTTTCAGCCATATTGGTTTTCTTTTTCATTATTGCAGGGGCTGAGACCGAGCCTCAGGTGCTGGAGGCTGATTCCTCCGAGGGAAAGATTGTCGCTAAAGAGCTTCCAAAGGTAAATTCTGAGAAGAAATACAGTTATCGTGCGAAAGGCAAAAGGGATCCTTTCAAACCGTTTATTCATATAGGCCCGGCAGGTGAAGAGAAAAGGAAAGGTAAACGGCTTACACCATTAGAAAAACTTGAGTTGGGCCAGTTGACACTGACCGGGATCGTGTGGGGAGCCGGCGAGAATATGGCTGTGGTTGAGGACTCTGTGGGCAGGGGATATATATTGAGGAGAGGTGCCCGTATAGGTATGCATAGCGGAAGGGTTATGAGTATACTGAAGGATAGCGTAATAATAAGGGAAAGACACCGAGATTATTTTGGCAAGAGTAAAAGCGTGAGGACTTCTCTTAAACTCCACGACGAAGAAGAGGGAACACGATGAATTTTAATTCCCAGGATACGAACCAAATCAGGAAGCTTTTGCTTTTATTTCTTGTTATATCCATGTTCTTGATTTTTGCGTGTTCTCCTAAGAGACTTCAGGTTAACTCAGTAGGCCAAGGGATTGAGGCAGGGGATGTGACGTTGATTCAAAGGATTGAAGTTTCAGAAGACCAGGAGAGGTCGAGGATTACTATACAGGGAACCAGCCCCCTGACCTACACGGTGTTTAAAGGGACCGATGTTCCGTGGATAGTTGTTGATATACACAATGCCGACTTAGGTGAGTTGACACGGATCATTGAGGTCGATAACGGAACGGTAAAGAAGATCAAGAGTACGCAGTTTGATAATGGGGCGGGTAAGGTCAGCAGGATAGAGATCGGTTTGGAGAAGATAGTAGATTATCAAGTTGTTAAAGACGGTGATAGACTCATCATCTATGTAAACAGGTACATGGAGCGAGAAAAGACCTCCGTCGGGGAGATTGGAACGGTTGAGAACATAGACTTCAAGCGTATGATGGGAAAATCCCAGGTTATTGTATCTACCTCCCGCAAGGCCAAGTATGATCTCTCGAGGGAATCGGAGAACACCTTAGTCCTGGAATTGGCTGAGATGGAAATCCCGGAGAGACTTCAGGAAAAATTGGAAGTGGAGGGAACGGAGAATGCGGTGAGACTAATTAAGCCGTATGAGTCCACAATTTCCGGTGTTAAGGCTGTTAAGATAGATATTAAATTGAGAACTATGGTCCCCTATCATGTCTTTCAAGAGAAAAACATAATATATCTCGACTTTGATCATCCGCAGGAAGCCTTGTCTAAAGAGACATGTGCCAGGGCTTCATCTGCATCATCCGTGCCTAAACCACAGGCAGAAACAGCAGTCAGGACGGAACAAGGCGCAGCTGTCATAGGGTCTGTTCTTCAAGAGGAAGGTGAAGGGGAAAAATACACGGGCAAAAAAATGTCTATGGATTTTCAGGATGCAGATGTAAAGAATGTCTTACGGTTGATAGCAGAGGTGAGTAACCTGAATGTGGTTGCCGGGAGCGATGTTAAAGGAACAGTGACAATGCGTATGGTTGATGTCCAGTGGGATCATGCCTTGGATGTCATTTTAGCCACTAATGGCCTTGAGATGGCCAGGGACGGAAATATTATCAGAGTAGCTTCTGCCGGGAACTTTAGAAAGCAGGAGGCGCTTGAAAAACTGGTCACAGAGATCGTATATTTAAACTACGCTGTGGCAGGGGACATTAAAGGACGGATAACCCTGTCGTCGCGTGGAAAGGTGTCTGCTGATGAGAGGACAAATGCTCTAATCATTAATGATGTTCGGGCGATTGTATTGGAAGCGAAAGAGATCTTGATGGAATTGGATACCCCGACCAGACAGGTCCTGATCGAGGCGAGAATAGTACAGACTAATCCTACGTTCACAAGAGAGATTGGTATTCAGTGGGGAGGCAGGACAAACGTTGCTCAAGATAAGTTCTCAACCGTCTATGGAGCTGCAGAAAACAAAGAAGACAAAAACAACTATGCCATAAACCTGGCTTCAATCGAAAAGTTTGGCGGTCTTGCTTACAAGTATCTGAGTAATTCGACACAACTCGATTTGATATTAACAGCTATGGAGAAAGACGAAAAGGTTAAGATAATATCAAGACCGAAGATCGTTACGTTAGACAATGAAAAGGCCACAATAGAGCAAGGCGTCGCACTCCCTTACCGCAAGATGACCGATGAAGGGACCATATCTACGGAATTCATAGATGCCACCCTGAAACTGGAAGTTACTCCCCACATTACCCCGGATGGAAGTGTTATCCTGGATGTAATGGCAAAAAAAGACCAGAAATCTTCTCAGACTGGACATGATGGAGAAGCAGGTATCG
>DAOWME010000142.1 GCA_030643245.1 Deltaproteobacteria bacterium | reverse complement strand
GTCTTCGAAATCAGACAGCCGGTCACCCAGAATCGTGAACAGATCGAGCTTGATTGCTGAATGAAGAGTACATGCAGCCCAATAACTTCCGGATGTTTCAAGGGCCATGGCTGGAGTCCATTCGTCTTTATTCATCTGTTTCTCCTGATGCCTAAAAAATGATTCTGAAATTTCTGATTATTTATTTTCCAATAACTCTCCTTTAAAACCGTCTTTACTTGAAATCCCTCTATGAAGGTTCAGTTTTCTGCCATCATCTATACCGGCATTATAAGTTCCTTCATATATAGATGGTGCTCTTGAGTTTGATTTTTTCAGCTTAGGAAACCGCATCTTTTTAAAATCGGACAAAATCTTGTCTTTGGCGCAGATTACGGCCCCTATGGTTTTATTTGGATTATTTGAACGGTAAGCTGACTTCTTTTCAATAATTTCCAGCTTTTCTCGAAATCCTGACAATACCCCCAGCCAATATGATCTTTTTTTTCTGTTCGGGCTACTTGTCTTAGATCTGTGATCATTCCACAGGAAACTCAACTGGTTTAATAAAAAGAAGTAAACATATTCAGCCATTACGACATTTTCTGTGGTTCCCATTATTTCTATGGTTCGGTATGTTTCGTCCGCGCGCGCATCGTATAAATACGAATAAACAACCCTGACAAAAAAATAATTCTGAAGAATTGAACAGGTATTACGTTGATAATTCTCGATCCGTTTTTTTCTATGGTTTATTATCTTATATCTAAATTTCGATGTGTTATTAATATCGGTCCTTTCAAGGTTGTATTTGTTGATAAATTCTTTTGCCTTCTGCATCGCAAGTGATGACTCATGTTCGTTTTTAGACTGAGCAAGGGAGAGCAGTTTTTTGACCTTTCCAGCTATCCTTCCAGCTTCAGAGTTGAGCGCGTCCTGTTTTGCGTCTTCAATTGTTCTGGGCAAGTCACCCCGCGATCTGGAAAACTCATTGCTAAGGCCAAGCATCCTGCACGCAGTCTTAAAGTGTTCACCATGGCCATCACCGCTATTAAAAAGCTCTGTAACTATTTGATGCGCCATTTCATGTTTTAGAACATTTATAACAACATCCCAGGAATGATCTTCGATAAGTTTTGAAGAGATTTTTATTCTCCCTGATCCAAACTCCGGGTACCAGATTCCCCAAAATGTCTTTGTGTCCACAACCTCTATTACAGGCACTGATATCTTGATATTATGGCTCCAGCAGATATCTTCGTGTTCTTTGTAAAGCTGCGCCGACCATCTTCGCAGCAGATTTGTCTTTTCCATTATCATAATAAGAGCTGGTTAGTCCTCAAAGGCAGTTATGATTATGACGGGCAAAGTTTGGGTTCTTTTACGGGCATCCTTCATACATCAGTTTACACTTTTGAAATTATGGCTGCTTCAACGGTGGTCAAATTTTAACCCGTGCAGAACTTGCATCTAAGTGAGCATAAAGAAAGAACAGCCTCCAGCTATTAAATTTAACCTATAGGCTTTAAAACTACAAACATTAAAAAAACGGGGCTTTCCCCCTGTTCTTTCTTAACGCTCACTAAAATGCTCAAACAGCTGCACGGATTAAAATTTGACCACCGTTGAATCTGTGCCAAGACCGTTTTTTTATTAGAAAGTGTAAACTACTTTATAGCTTTTATGAAGGATGCCCTTTTACGAAGCCAAGAAAGAAATGTTAAAAAGATATGTCAGTAAGACCAAAAATGCAATTGATTTTTTAACGGATGGGATTTTTCTTTACGCATGATCGGAGATGTAAGACGATCAAAGTTGGAGACGCCAAATGTCGGATTATGAAGGGAATCCCATGATCGTAATTGTCGGATGCCGGACATTTTGCTTGACTTTTCGCGATCGGTTAACATAGAATAATACGCTTATTGAAAGCGTATACCAGCGTCTTTAAAAGGAGATTTCATGAAAAAACTCGACATTACGAAACTGAGAAATGTTGGCATCATTTCACATGGCGGCGCAGGAAAAACCTCTCTGGCGGAAGGGATGCTTTTCAATGCAAAGATGACGGAGCGCCTGGGAAAGGTTGACAACGGCACTTCCGTATTGGATTATGAACCTGAGGAGATAAAGAGGAATATCACTATCAGCTCATCTTTTCACCATTTTGATTGGGAAAAACAGAAGGTGAATATAGTAGATACTCCGGGGGACGGCAATTTCAGTAACGATGCCAGGAGTTCTTTGTCCGTGTTGGACGGAGCTGTGGTCGTTATCGATGCAACCTCGGGTATCCGCGTGCAGACTGAAAGGGGTTGGCAATACTGCGATGACTTAGGACTTCCCAGGTTGGTCTTCATCAATAAGATGGACAGGGAGAGGTCGTCCTCTTCCAATATCATTGACGATATCGACAAGATACTCGGCAAAAAAGCCGTGGCCATTCAAATGCCCATAGGGGCTGAAGACGCCTTCAGGGGTGTAGTAGATCTTATTAATATGAAGGCCCTGGTCTATGAGGATGAAGAGAGTGGATCGTATACTGAAGAAGAAATACCCGAAGATCTTAAGGAGGAGGCTTCCGAGTTGAGAGGGAAGATGGTGGAGGACATCGCAGAGACATCTGATGAATTATTGGAGAAATACCTGGAAGGAGAGGACTTGAGCACTGAAGATCTATATGAAGGGTTAAAGAGAGGGACATTCAATATGGACTTCGTCCCTGTGCTCTATGGATCGGCCTTGAAAAACATCGGGATTCAACCCCTCATGGATAAGATTGTTCAATGTCTTCCTTCTCCGACGGAGATGGGAGAACATAAAGGAATAAATCTTGTCACCAAGGAAGAAGAGGTGCGGAGACCGGAGGAGGAGCCCTTTTCAGCCTTTGTTTTCAAGACAATAGCCGACCCGTTTACAGGGAAGCTCACTTTGTTCCGCATATATTCCGGTGTCCTCAATTCTGATTCAACGATGTACAATTCGTCCAAGCAAGTTAAGGAAAGGGTTGGACAGATCTTCCGGATGGAGGGTAAGGGGCAAAAACCCATGGCGGCGGCAGGCGCAGGCGAGATAGTGGCTGTGGCAAAGCTAAAAGAGACGAACACGGGAGACAGCCTGTGCGATGAAAATGCCCCCATCGTCTTTGAGGGCTTTACCTCTCCGGCGCCAATAGTTTCCTTTGCCGTTGAGCCAAAATCCAAGGGGGACGAGGAAAAGGCCATAGCGTCATTGAACAAGCTGGTGGAAGAGGACCCCACACTTACGATCCATCGAGATGAACAAACGAAAGAGTTCATACTGTCGGGGATGGGTCAGGTCCACCTTGATGTTACCTTGGAGAAATTGAAGCGTAAATTCGGCGCTGCGGTGGAACTCAAATTACCTAAGGTCCCTTATAAAGAGACAATCCGGAGGAAGGTCAAGATTCAAGGAAAATACAAGAAACAGTCAGGAGGAAGAGGACAATACGGAGACGCATGGCTGGAATTGGAGCCCCTTGCGAAAGGGGAAGGTTTTGATTTTGTTGACAAGATCGTGGGAGGCGTCATCCCCAGACAGTACATCCCGGCTGTGGAAAAAGGAATCGTTGAGTCTATTGAACAGGGTGTTATCGCCGGATATCCCGTGGTAGATTTCAGGGCTTCGTTGGTTTTTGGTTCTTTCCACTCTGTTGATTCCTCTGAGATGGCCTTTAAGATAGCCGGCTCAATGGCTTTCAAGAAAGGTATATTGGAGGCTAACCCGGTTCTATTGGAACCCATAATGAATATGAATGTTACGGTTCCAGATGAATATATGGGCGACATTATCGGAGACCTCAATAGCCGGAGAGGCAAAGTCCTCGGCATGGACACAAAAAGCAATAATCAAATAATCAAGGCCCAGGTTCCCATGGCGGAGATTCTCCAGTATTCCCCCGACCTGAGTTCAATGACTGGCGATCGGGGAACCTTTTCCACGGAGTTTTCTCATTATGAGGAGGTTCCTGTTCAAATCAGTGAGAAGATTGTCGAAGCGTCCAAGGAAGAGTGATGGTCACCGGAAGATGAACGAAGCGTCTGACAAAGAAAAAGACACAATCGAAGAGAATAATGTTGTCACCGGCCCCCAAGTCCCGGAAGGTGTCGGTGAAAAGGCGGTGGACAAGGGAGAAGGGGAAACTCGAACTATTTTGAGGATTTTGTGTTTGAAGATCGGGCAAAGATGGCCTGAAGATGAGATGCACAAATGGGGAAGTTATTTCGTCCCCGTCCCTAAGGGGTGAGACATGCAAAGGTTGTTTAAGACAATGAATCGAAGGTCTACTGATCGGTTACAAAACCAGGGTTAACCCATGGAAACGGTTGCGACAAAGGGAGAGGTTTCCGCTGTATGTGTCAGCAGGGACAAAGGTGTCAGGAAGAAAGATGTAGGGAGGGGCAGACTCATTGAGGGCCATGGCCTGGACGGTGACGCCCACGCCGGTGACTGGCACCGCCAGGTGAGCCTGCTGGCGATGGAGAGTATACAAAAGATGAAGGATAAGGGCCTGAATGTCGGGCCTGGGGACTTTGCCGAGAACATTACTACCCGAGGGATTGACTTGTTGGACCTAACTGTTGGAACGAAAGTCGCCATTGGGAAGGAGGCCTTGCTGGAAGTAACCCAGATCGGCAAAACCTGCCATACGAGATGTGCCATCTTTTATCAGGCTGGTGACTGCGTTATGCCGAAAGAGGGTATCTTCGCCAGAGTCATCACAGGTGGTGAAGTAGAGGTTTCTGATGAAATAAGGGTAAAGAACATTGATGAGATTCATGGATGAGATAAGGTTTGATGAGAAAGGGCTAATACCGGCCATCATTCAAGATCATGAGAATGATGAGGTCCTCATGCTCGGTTACATGAATGAGAACACATTGAAAAGAACACTGGAATCCGGGAGGGTGCACTTCTGGAGTCGATCGAGAGAAAAAATGTGGGTGAAAGGCGAAACCTCGGGTCATACTCAAGAAGTTAAGGAGGTCCTCGTCGACTGTGATATGGATACGATACTGGTCAAGGTGGAACAGAGAGTAGCCGCTTGCCACACCGGATACAGAAGCTGTTTTTACAGAAAAGTCAAGGGCGGTAACTTGGTGACTATTGCTGACAAGGTATTCGACGAGAAAGAGGTGTACTAATACCTGAAAGCTAAGGGGCAAGGCCGAAATAACTTCCTCAAGTTGGCGCTCAGGATGAGATGTACAAATGGGGAAGTTTTTTGGACCTCGCCCCTAATCACAGACAGCATGAAAAGAGCTATAAAGCTTTTCCTTCAGGACTGTCGAGGAAGAGGAGGCCCCATAGTTGTGTCCGGGCCATACTATTGTCTCATCCGGTAGCACCAGAAGTCTTCTTATTATTGAATTCAAGATGGCCTTCCTGGATCCGCCCGGTAGATCAGTTCTCCCCACCCCTCCCACGAATAGCGTATCCCCGGTAAAAAGATTGTTGCCCCCGTAAAGGCAGATCCCCCCTCTTGAATGTCCGGGTGTATGTATTACCTCCAATCTCGAATCGCCTATCTTTATGGTGTCACCATTTTTTACCAGTATGTCCGGTCTCGGAGATGGTCTTCCGCCCAGTAGCCGGTTGAGGAGTCGCTTGTGAACCCTCGTGAGAGATCTCCTTTCCAGTTCATGAATAACCAGCTTAGCCCCGGTTTTCCTAATAACCTCCGCATTTCCACATATATGATCCGTATGAGAGTGGGTATTCACTACAAACCTCACGTCAACCCCATCTCCGTATGCAGTGTGCAGGACCTTTGCCGTATCGCCACCGGGATCAATAACAAGCCCTTCCCCACTCTCTCTATCACTCACCAGGTAGCAGAAAACCGCTAATTTCCCTACCTCCAGTTGTCTTACGAGTAACCCTTCGGAGACCTTGTTCATTTCAGACGTTCTCTACACACCTAAACTGTGCAGTTAAGCGGAGTTGCTTTAACTGTCCGGTAACCCTTCTCAACAGAACTGATCGGACTATTTATCCCTGACATTTATCTTGAGAAACAGATCTCCCGGGGATTCCCCCACCCCACCCTCCATCCCTTTTCCCTTGAGCCTCAACCTAGTCCCTGGTTTAGTTCCGGCAGGGACCTTTACCATAAGTTTTTCTCTTTTCTTTCCTCTTTTGTAGGAAATGGTAACATCTGTCCCGGAAATGGCCCCTTCGGCTGAAATGGACAGGCTATGATGAAGATCAACTTTCTTCTGAGCAAGCCCGGGTAGCTTAAGGTCCTCTTTCTCACCCACCATCTTGTCCGCAAGGTACTTGGCAACCTTGCGGGTAAGCTTTGCAAGTAAACCTTCAGCGCGTTCCGGTTGCCTCCTTTGTTGCGTCACCCTCCCGTCAAACCCGGCCCCTACCTTACAGCGCCTCTTACCGGACAGGTTTCCGAAGGATCTACATGACCCGGACTTTCGATGAGGCCTCATGGGACCACGATAGTGTACCCCTCCGAAGAAAACGCCTCCTCTTCCAAAGAATAGTTCTCTGAAAAACCTTTCGTCAAACCTGACGCCATACTGCTTAAACTCTCTGCCCAGATCCCCAAAGATATCACTCGCATTGGGGTTGTTAAAGATATCTTTAAGGATGTCCTCCCGGGTATGTTTAAACCCCCCACGATTGAATGCATTCTGGGGGCCGACCCTGCGAAAGAGGTCGTATTCCCTCCTCTTCTCCTCATCAACCAATACCCCGTATGCTTCACTTATCTCTTTGAATCGGTCTGCCGCGCCAATCTTGTCGTCAGGGTTTCTGTCGGGATGGTGCTTCAGGGCAAGCCTCCTGTAGGCCTTCTTTATATCCTCCCCAGACGCTTTTTCATTCAAACCGAGGATTTGATAATAGTCTTTTCCATTCATATGATTACCAGCGTAGTTGTTCACCGCAAACCTTGGACATTCCTTTGCGGGGATGTGAATATCACCTTTCAGAAAAAAAATTTGGGGTTTCTCTTGTGTCCATAGAAGCACTGCCCGCACTGCTGTGTGATCCATCGGGCGTAAGGCTCAAGGATTGAGTGTATTTTAACTGCAATTGCAGGTAAAGTCAATGGCTTCCGTTCTTAAAACCCCCACAGTTTGCAATAAATCAGATTTCCGCACGGGTATGATCTCGAATGCAGTCCGCAATATTCGAAATCTTGCTTCCAGGTGGGAATACTTCCTTTATTCCAATCGCTTTCAGTTTCGGTATCGTGGGCGGTGGTACGATCCCTCCCACAATGATCGGTGTATCCTCCATTTCTTTTTCTTTCAATAACCCCACCAATCTCGGCACCAATACTTCAGGCGCACCATCCATGATTCGATACCCTATCAAATCAGCGTCCTCCTGGATGGCAGATTCCACTATCTCTTTAGGGATCTGATATCCCCCCAGGATTACCTCTATGCCCGCTTCCCTCAACCCCTTCGCCACTACATAGTAACCAGTGCTGTGACCTAAGCTGTCACAAACCAGCAATACCCTTATTCCTTTTGCCTCCTTCATTTCTTACCTCCAACAGACAAATCTGTGGCAGCAACCTCCTCCAACTTTCACAAGAATTGCCGCATCCTACTGCTGCAAAGGAACAAAAATGGTTACCCCCGAATGAAATAAAAGGCATCCTTCATAAAAGCTATAAAATAGTTTATACTTTCTAATAAAAAAACGGTCTCGGCACAGATTCAACGGTGGTCAAATTTTAACCCGTGCAGAACTCGCATCTAAGTGAGCATAAAGAAAGAACAGCCTCAAGCTATTAATTTTAACCTATAGGCTTTAAAACTACAAACATTCAAAAAAACGATGCTTTCCCCCTGTTCTTTCTTAACGCTCACTAAAATGCTCAAACAGCTGCACGGATTAAAATTTGACCACCGTTGAAGCAGCCATAATTTCAAAAGTGTAAACTGATGTATGAAGGATGCCAAATAAAAG